>JAIYBI010000024.1 GCA_027488595.1 Opitutaceae bacterium
CAACGTCACCGGCTCCGGCGCGGTGCTGCGTGACTTCGAGATCACCACCGCCGGCTCCATGCCCTGGGGCTACGGCAGTCTCTTCGGCATCTCGGGCGGAGTGGTGCGAAAAATGAACGGCATCCGTGTCGGCTGGCCCGCTGTCGGCGCGAAAATCATCGGCTGCCGCGTCCACATGCGCGCGATGGGACACGCCATTTTTGTCCAGGGCGCGAGCGACACGCTGATCAAGGATTGCCACGTGGACGGCCTGCTCCGCCCCACCGACGAAATTTTGGCCGAGACCTCCGGCCTCGCGTTCGACCGGGGCTTCAAAACATCCGGCCGCGATTACGTCGAAGGCGTGCGCGTCGGGCCCGACGGGACCATCCTGCCCGGCGAAATGGTTTCACTTAGCGAGGACGGAATCCGGCTCTACGACAAATACAACGGAGTGCCCACCGGGCCAACCACCATCCGCCATTGCACCATCGTCCGCATGAGACGCGGCATCTGCACCGGCATCGGTCCCGCCGCCGACACGGTGAGCGACTGCGAGGTGCGTGATTGCGTAGCTGCGGGCTTCAACATCGGCACCGGTGACACCTTGGTAAACTGCCGCGCCGACGCCAAATACTCCGAGGCCCTGAGCTGCCCCTACAGCACTTCGAAAAACGCCCGCGTTGAGCTCACCATTCTCGACAGCCGCGGCGGCCTCGCCAACGACCTGCTCGCCGTCATCAACGGCTCCGGGCACCAGGTGCGGCTCGGCGCCCTAAACAAAGCCCATGTGCCCGCCTCGCTCGAGATCGCCACCGGTTCCAGGCGCGGCTATGCCTTCTACCAGAAAACGATGGAGCCGGCCCGCGACCTGAAGATCGAAAACAAGACGCCCGCGAGGATCGTCCCCGGGCCCTGAACCTCCGGGCGTGACACTGCGCTCGACCTAGCCGAGTTCGAAAAACTCAAAATCTGCGTGCGCTCGCTGTCCCGCAACGTCGTGGCACGATAGTCCGATCATCGCGCCGGTGAAATGAAGCACCGATCCGTAATCGTCGGAAACCTTGCTGAAATCATAGATCACCCCGACCTGCGTCCACACCGCGCCGTCCGGCGACGCAAAGAAGCCGAGCTCGGCGCGATCTATCACAGCACGCAGCCACACCGCCGCCGGCCAGTCGCCGATCGGCAGCACCGCGTTGACCGGCTCGGCATAGACGAAGTCGTCGCTCAGTTGCACGCGGACCACTCGACCGAGCCGCTCGTCATGCGTCACACGCAGCGCATAGTTCGTGCGCGTGTCATACCAGCAGGCGAGCCCCGCGAACTGGGTGTAGCGCGTCGGAGCAAACTCCACCCTGGTGGTGGCCGTGGCGCGAAATGTCTCCAGCCGGCGCGCGAGAAAACTCTGGTCGTGCAGCGAGTGCGGCGACTCCCCCCCAGCCAGGCGTAGCCACCCCGGGCGCGAGGCGAAATCACACCACGAGGCGTCCACCGGGCGGCGTAGCGATTGCCAGCGGGCGTCGAGTGAAGCCGCGCCATTAAAGTTGGTGCGAGCGGGCAGCGCCGGCCAAGGATGCGGCGCGAGTCCGGCGGGCGCGGGCAGCTCCACGGCGGGCAACACGCCGCCGTGCGCGAGGCGCAGCCAGCCGTCGTCGGTCCAGATCACGCGCTGCAACGCGGTCTCGCGACCTAGCACGCAGCGATCGCCGGCATGGGCGGTCGCGCTGGCGGTCTTGTCAGGCGAATTCAGGTTCGCGGCCGCGCTCGTGCGCAGCGGCCGCGCACAAAGATGCGTCATCCACCATTCTCCCGCCACCGTCTCGACGAGTTCGCAATGCCCCGCCTTTTGCAGCGGGTGATCGGGCGCATGGCGCGTGGTCAGCACCGCCTCGGCGGGATCAAGCTCATAAGGCCCGTTCAGCGTGCGAGCGCGCGCCATCGATACGCCGTGGTTCCAGCCTGTGCCGCCCTCGGCCAGCGTGAGATAATAGTATCCACCGCGCTTATACATGTTTGGCCCTTCGCAGAGGATGTTCTCCTTGCGCAGGAGCTCGTGCACGGGGCCGACGAGACGTTGCGCGCGCGGATCATATTCCTGCGCGACAATACCGGCGAAGCGGTGGCGGCCGGGGCGGAAATCCCACTGCATGTTGAGCAGCCACTTGCGGCCGTCGTCGTCATGGAACAAAGAGGGGTCGAAACCGATTGAATCGAGCCGAACCGGTTCGGACCACGGACCCTCGATGCGCTCGGCCGTGACGAGAAACACGTGTGGATCCTTGAACGGACGCCCCATTCCGGTCGTCACCACGTTGGTGTAGATCAGCCAGAATTTCCCGTCCGCATGGCTGAGCGATGGCGCCCATGATCCCGCAGAATCGGCCACTCCACGCAGGTCGAGCTGCGAGCGGCGGGTAAGCGCGTGCCCAACCGGACGCCAGTTCACCAAGTCGCGTGAGTGATGGAGCGCCACCGCGGGAAACCACTCGAAGGTCGAGGTCGCCAGATAGTAGTCGTCGCCGACACGGCAGATTGACGGGTCCGGACGGAAGCCCGGCAAAATGGGGTTGTGAAACATTATTGAGAGATCAGGTCGTGGAGCCAAGACGGAGTCCTGATTTATTAAACCGCACCTGCTGGTTGGCTAGGTCGGCTTTGCGAATCGCCTCGAATTCCTTGGTTTTCAACACGCGGTCGAAGACACGGAAGTTGTCCATGCGCACGCTCGGAATCTTCCATGCCGAATTAAATCGTATCGAGCGGAACTGAACCAATCACACGGCTAATCAATGCAGGGGTTAAAACGGCGGGCAAGGTAAGTAAACGCATGGGGATAAATCCTGCCTGGACCCATCATAAGCCGCCCGCAAAGGCGCGCATGATTTCACTGTTAACGGCAGGGGGCACGCGCGGTTACCACGTTAAGCAGTTGAGCCGTCGCCTCGTCGTTCGCGGAGGCACACGGTCCAACCACTTCGCGTCTCGCCCCGACTGCGCATTCACGCCCCCATGAGTTCCACCCCTTCCAAGCACTATACCGCACCCAACCGCCAGATCTGGGCCTGGGGCGTGGGAGCAGTCGCCAACCACATCCTCATCTGCACCTACGGCCAGGCGACTGCCATCTTCACCATAGGCTTCGCCCTCAACGCCGCCCTCGTGAGCTGGGCCATCATGCTCCCGCGCCTCATCGACGGCATCGCCGATCCACTGCTCGGCCATCTATCGGACAACACCCACACACGCTGGGGCCGCCGCAAACCTTTCCTCGTCATCGGCTCGGTGCTCGCCGCCTTTTTTCTCGCCGCGCTTTGGTGGGCCGATCGCTCCTGGAGCCCCACCCTGCAACTCGCCTATCTCTTTGTCGTCGGCACACTCTTCTACTGCTCCTGGGGCCTCTATTCGATGTCGTGGAATGCCATCGGCTACGAGCTTACTGACGACTACCACGAGCGCTCCAAGGTCTCCGCCGTCGGCAGCTTTTTCCTCGGCATCGTCCTGCTCGGCAACAGCTGGCTTTACTGGTTCGCCCTGCGTCCGCTTTTCGACCACGGCGTCCTCGCCACGCTCAATGACTTGATCGCCGCCGGCCTCGATTGGGAAAAGCTCTCCGTCGTCTTCAACCGGGCGTTTATCGCCGCGCCCGGCGCCCCCACCAACGAGATCAACGGCATCCGCTGGATCGCCTCCGCCGCCGGTCTCATCGCCATCGTCGCCGCGCTCACCGCCGTCCTCGTTTGCAAAGAGCGGTTCAGCAACGCCAACACGAAGCGCAAACACGTCGCCATTCTCCCCGCACTCAAAACCACGATCCGCAACAAGCCGTTCTTTAATCTCCTCATGATGAAACTTTGCCAGACCCTCGGCGAGCGCGCCGGCGGCGGCATTCTGGTCTTTGTCGGCATCTACTATGTCTGCCAAGGGGACAAGAGCCTCGCCTTTAAAATCACCGGCATCGGCAGCACCATCGGCACCGTATGGGGCTTTGCGATGCTGACCCTCATGAAACCCATCAGTCGTTGGATCGGCAAAAAAGGCGGCATCATCCTCGGCGCCAGCGGCAGCCTCGCCGCCGCCATCGCCACGCCTTTCGCCTACTCCCCCGACCATCCCTACTGGATGCTCCTGCCCGCCCTTCTAACCATTACGCTCATCGCCATCGCCAATACCATCTCCCAGGCCGTCATGCCCGACATCTGCGACGTGGACGAACTCGAGACCGGCCACCGCCGCGAGGGCCTGTTCACCGCCGTCATGGGCTTCGTTCAAAAAATCGAAATCTCCCTCTGCGCCCTGCTCGTCGGCTACCTCGTCGTCTGGTCCGGTCTCGACACCAAGCTCGCCGCCCAACCGGCCGACGTCCTCAAACGTCTCTTCTGGCTGGCCGTCATCCCCAACATCGTCTTCACCGCCGGCTACTTTTTCATCGCCCTGCGGTTTCCGCTTACCGAGGCCATGATGACCGTTGTCCGCGCCAAGCTCGACGAACGCCACCGCGCCGAAGCCGCCGCCCGCCAGTCCGCCAACGGATAATCCCCGCCGCCCCGTCACACTCCCGCCATGTCTCTGTCCATCCTCTCCAGCTGGCATATCTCAGACTCCATTCTGCGCTACCTGCACGATCCCGTTACCGGCGCCATTACCCTGGAATTTATTCCCTGCGCCCGGCTCGGTGATCTCGTCGAGCCACGCGCCACTCTCGCCGGCGAATTCTACATCGACTCCGGCCCCGAGCCCGTCGCCCCGCCCGCCCGCGTGCCCGATCCAATCGTTCACGTGAAACGAGTCGGCGACAGCTACCCCGGCGCCTCCTGCCAAGGCCACACCCTGCGCTCCGCCCCCGCCAACGCCGCCTTCGCCTTCGCCGGCCAGTCCCACACGTGTAGTGGCAATCTTAACACAGTCCTTACCACGCTCGCCGACGCTGCCACCGGCCAGCGCATCGAGCACCGCGTCTCGTGGCACAAGGGCGACGCGGCCATCACCATCGAGTCCTCCTTCATCAACTCCGGCTCCACGCCCGTCACGCTGGAGTTGCTCACCAGTTTCTCGCTTGGCGGCCTCACACCGTTCCACCGCACCGACGCCACCGGCCGACTCCGCGTCCACCGCTTCCGCTCCGCCTGGAGCGCCGAGGGCCGCCTCGTCACCGAGTCGCTCGAACAACTCCACCTCGAACGCTCCTGGTCCGGTGCCGGTCTCTTCAGCGAGCGCTTCGGCCAGGTCGGCACCATGCCAGTGCGCCGCTGGTTTCCCTTCGTCGCCC
>JAIYBI010000230.1 GCA_027488595.1 Opitutaceae bacterium
AGGAGTTCTGCAAGGTAGGAACCATCTTGGCCGGTGATGCCGGTGATTAGAGCTTTTTTCATGAGGAACAGTAAGTTGCGTGTTTACGATGCGTGGCGCAAGCCTGTCTACTGTTGTAATACATATCCATTGTTGACCAAGTAAAAAGGAGATCAGGAAGATATTGCGGGGGCTTGCGCGTCCCCTGCCCTGCTTTACCTTCGGCGGATGCATGTGGTGTTGCTGGCGGCACAATCTTTGGACGGACGGATCACGCGGCGAGGGCTCGCAGGTGATGCGTTTACCTCGGCGGCGGACAAGGCGCACTTCCGGACGGCGCTGCGCGCGTGCGACGCCTGCGTAATGGGCGCGGCGACCTACGAAGAGAGCAAAGACCGCCTGAGGCCGGATGTGTTGCCGGGCTTGCGGCGAGTGGTGCGCACCCGCAATCCGGCGGCCCGGGCGGCGGAGGCGGTGGTGGGGGTGCTGGAGTTTTCGGCGGAGACACCGGCGGAAATCGTGGCCCGGTTGCGGGCAGACGGGCGGCGGCGTTGCGCCCTGCTCGGCGGCGGACAGACGAACGGTGATTTTTTAAAGGCGGGCCTGGTGGACGAAGTGTGCGTGACGGTGGAGTCGTGGATTTTCCAGTCCGGCACGCCCCTTTCGGCCGATGTCGGCGTCGAGGTAGAACTCGAACTCCTGGAGGCGAAAGTGCTGGCGGCGGGTGGCCCGGTGTTGCTGTGCTATGCGGTCAAAAAGTGAATACAAAGGCAAAACTCTGGGCGGGGCGGGCGGGAGGTTTTTTCGTTACCGTAATCGAAATCGTGGCGCTCGGCGCGCTCCTCGGGGCGATCATTTTCCCGATCGTCGGCACGCTCAGCGGCGCGCACAAAAGCACGGCTGAGCTGGTGCTCTTCGGCGCGAAGACGCTGGGGTTTTACTTCTTTGTCTGGGCACCCGGCATTGCATTGGTGAGGGAATTCATGAGGGCGGCGAAACTACGCCGCGCAGACCCTCCAGCCTAGCAACGGCCACCGAAGACGGTTCAAATCGAAAAATCGCTCCGACCGCTCAACTCGTGCAGCCCGCACTCGCGCTTCACGCCGCCGAAGCGGGTTTCTTCCTCGGTCTGCCCAGGCTGGATCGGGGCGCTGCTGTGCCAGTCGCCGACCGAGACGTAGCCCTGCTCCCAAAGCGGGTGGTAGGGCAAATCGTTAGCCGTGAGGTAACGGTGCACGGCGCGGTTGTCCCAATCTAGGATGGGATGAACCTTGGTGATCTTGTTTTGAACCTGCACGAACCCGAGGTTCTCGCGCGTGCTGGATTGACTGCGACGCAGGCCGGCCAGCCAGGCGGTGGCACCGAGCTCGCGCACGGCGCGTTCCATGGGCTCCACCTTGTGATCGAAGTTGTAGGCATTCAGACCCTCCACGCCCTGCTCCCAGCGTTTTCCGTGGCGAGCCTCGTAATAGGCCGGGCTGAGGCGCGGTCCGTAAACTCTGAGATTAAGGTCGAGGCGCTTCGTCAACTCGTCGGCGAAACGGTAGGTCTCCGGAAAGTGAAACCCTGTATCAATAAACACGACCGGAATGCGCGGTGCGATTTGGGTGGCAAGATGGAGCATGAGCGCCGACTGAACACCAAAACTGGTTGAGAGAATCAACCCGTCGCCAAACTCGTCCACCGCCCAACGGATGCGTTCCGACGCGGTGACGCTGGAAAGATCGAACATGGGTGCGGGCAGTGACATTGGCGATACATTAGTGTTTAACCTAACAAAGTAAAGTATGCCGTTAAGCAAATCCTCAACCGCTTGCTTTGTATTCGTTAAATCGACATCGGTGGATCAGAACTGACCCAAAAATCGCCCGTTTTCAGGCCGTCTCAGTCGCAGCGTGGGGGCCGGCGGAGCCACACTCTGGCTGCGTCGGATTTGCCACCGGTAAGGGCTGGCGCGGTTGATGCCGAGCAATCGGGCGGCCAGCGGGAGATTTCCCGCAGCCACTCTGAAAACGCGTGCGATCAACTGATCCTCGGCCTCGATTACTCGCGAACGCCAGCGGCGCAGCTAACGATCTCGGGCTCTTGGTGGCGAAGGCAGCGCTGCACACGGGCGGCGTGTGCTTCGGACTGTTACCCGCCCGCACCCCGCAATGGGTGTGCCAAAGCCCTGGCGCGAGCCTCGCGCTGGCCGGTGGCTGGATGTTGAGCGCCTGAGCAGAGCCGCGCTGCGGGCGCCACTCCCGTGAAATGAGCCGCTAAAAATCGAATTCACACCGACAAAATCCACAAACCTGCCCACCCTTGGACTGGCCCCCTTGTTCGGTCCCCTGGCTTTCCGATAAGGCAAACTTTGGCACGCACCGCCAAGGTCTACCCCTTAACGAACACGGGGGTAATCGGTAGACTCTGGGCGTCCGTAGCCAGGCTGAACCCATGTCCGCCTCCGGCTCCGGCGCGGCTGCCGCGCCAACAGCCCGACACCCCTTCCACTTGATGGCGAAAGCCGGCCATGACTTCGGTGAAGCGCATGAGGCCATGTGAGACGGGTGAGGTTCGATACCAATTCCCCCACGCTTTCCGACTTTAACCACGTGTTAACACCGCGGAAGGCGGCTTAAAACCACCTTATCGTTCGAACTGCCTCCGCGGGAATCGTTCCCCACCCCCGCAGTCTCGTCGTCTCACCTCCGCGCTTGCGGGGCGCGGCAGAGCGGCAAACCTTGAAACCCTTCTATGGCCGCCAATCCTTTCCTCGACCCGTCCTTCCTCATTCGCTGGTCCGCCCACACGCCGGACCAGATACAGCCCGCCATCGAGACGGCCCTCGCCGAGGCGCAGGACGCCATTGACGCCATCGCCGCCATCGTGCCGGCCGACGCCACGTTTGAAAACACCTTCCTTGCCCTCGAGCGCGCCGGCGAGCGCCTTAACTTCGCCTGGGGCAAGGTCACCCACCTCCAGGCCGTCGCCGACTCCCCCGCCCTGCGTGAGGCGCACAACGCGATGTTGCCGCAAGTCTCCGCCTTCTCCGCCGCCATCCCGCTCAACCAGCAGCTCTGGGCCGCCTTGCAAGCTGGCGCGGCGTCCCCGTCCGGCCTCGCCGCAAGCGGTCCCTTCGCCCGCCTGCGCGAGGAAACTCTCGCCGGTTTCCGCGAGGCCGGCGCGGATTTGCCCGCCGATAAACGCACCCGCCTTGAGGCCATCGAGAGCGAGCTCGCCCAACTCACCCAAAAGTATTCGGACAACGTGCTCGACGCCACCAACGCATTCGAGGTGGTCGTGACCGACGAGGCCCGACTGCGCGGCCTGCCGCCCCACGCCATCGCCGCCGCCCGGGAGTCCGCCCGCAAAAAGGGCCACGGCACCGACGCCGCGCCCGCCTGGCGTTTCACGTTGCACGGGCCGTCACAAGAGCCGGTCATGCTTTACGCCGAGGATGAGTCGCTGCGCCGCGAGCTCTGGTCCGGCGCGGTCGCGGTCGGCGCCGAGGCCGAGGGCGGCAAATGGGACAACGCCCCGCTCGTTCAAAAAATCCTCGCCCTGCGCGATGAAAAAGCCCGCCTGCTCGGCAAGGCCCACTTCGCCGACCTCGTGCTCACCCGCCGCATGGCCAAGACCGGCGCGCGCGCCCTCGCCTTCGTCACCGATTTCGAGACGCGCTGCCGCGACGCCTTCGCCCGCGAAAACACCGAACTCGAAGCGTTCAAGGCCCGCTCGACCGGCTCCGCCAGCGCCGGCCGGCTCAAGGCGTGGGAAGTGATGTATTGGGCGGAGAAACTCCGCCAGGAGCGCTACCGTTTCGACGAGGAGGAACTGCGCCCCTACTTCGAAGTCGGCCGCGTGCAGACCGGGCTCTTCGCCCTCGCCACGCGCGTCTTCGGCCTGCGCATCACCGAGCTCGCCATCGCCCCGGGGGAAAAGTGGTGCGACGAGGTGAAGTATTACGAAATCCACGACGAATTGGGCCGCCACCTCGGCTCCTTTTACGCCGACTGGCATCCGCGCGAGTCCAAACGCGGCGGCGCCTGG
>JAIYBI010000052.1 GCA_027488595.1 Opitutaceae bacterium
ACTACCACTAGACGAACCTCTCCCGTTGCAGTAAACACCGCAAACGGATCCAGCGCGTTATTCGGTAAATCCGTAGTCGCACTCTCCGCCTCGGACTACCACTCGCTCGCCCTTTGCTCCGATGGCTCCGTCGTCGCTTGGGGCAATAATTTCAATGGCCAACTCGGAGACGGTTCCATCACTCAGCGCACCAATCCTGTGGCAGTGAACACGTCCGGCAGTTCCAGTGCCCTTTTTGGCAAATCCGTGGTCGCTGTCTGCGCTGGGGTATCTCATTCGGTCGCCCTCTGCTCGGACGGCTCCGTCGTCGCCTGGGGAGGCGGTAGTTCCGGGCAAATCGGAGATGGTTTCACCACTCAACGCAACTTTCCTGTCCCGGTAAACACAACCAGCGGCGCCAGCGCTCTTTTCGGTAAATCCGTCATTGCGATTTCCGCCGGCAATTATCACTCGCTCAGCCTGTGCTCAGATGGATCTGTCGTCACATGGGGAGGGAACTCATTCGGCCAACTCGGTGACAGTTCGACCACTCAACGTAACTTTCCAGTCACAACGAACACGACCAATGGCGCTAGCGCTCTCTTCGGTAAATCTGCCGTAGCAATATCGGCCGGAGACTCCCATAGTTTAGCGCTCTGCTCCGACGGTTCCGCCGTAGCTTGGGGTATAAACAGTGTCAGCCAGCTCGGAGACGGATCAACGACTTGGCGCACAAGTCCAGTCCTGGTAAATACCGCCAGCACTTCAAGCGCTCTGTATGGCCGGTTTGTCCTGGCCCTCGCCACTGGCGATTCTCACTCACTAGCCCTTTGCACGGACGGCACCCTTGTAGCTTGGGGCAACAACGGCTACGGCCAGTTAGGCGATGGCTCCACAACCACTCGCCCCAATCCAACGACGGTGAACACAACTGGTGCCAGCAGCATCCTTGCCAATCGCACAGTCTCCGCCTTGGCCGCAGGAAACGGCGGCTACCATTCACACGCCTTATATACGATCACTCCCCCCGCCGTGACCCCCGCCCACGCCACCGGCATCACGACGACCACGGCGACCCTCAACACCACCGTCAACCCCAACGGCACGGCCACCACCACCTGGTTCGAATACGGACCGTCCACTACCTACGGCACCAATGTTCCCTTCGCGCTAAGCCCCGCCAACGGACTCTCCGCTCAGGTGGTCAGCGCCGCCCTCTCCGGCTTGACCCCAAACACGACTTATCACTTCCGCGCCGTCGCCAGCATCTTTGGCGGCACGATCTACGGCGACAACCAAACTTTACAAACCCTGCCCATCCCGCCGCTCACACTCTGGAAACAATCCACCTTTGGCGCCGAAGCCGCCAATCCGCTCATCGCCGGCAACACCGCCGACCCCGATGGCGACGGACTCGCCAACCTCCTCGAATACGCCACCCGCAACAGTCCCAACACCAGCAGCATGTCTCCCCTTGGTGCGCCCACTGCCGTTCTCATGCAACCCGGCGACATTCCTGCCCGCGAACTCGTCTTCCCTTACCGTGCGGAAGCGACTGACGTGCGTTTTATCATCAAACGCAGCCCCGACCTCTCCACTTGGACCGAGATCTATCGTTTTAATGGCGATACCGGTCAGAGCACCGCAACAGGTGCCGTGACCGGCACCGTAAACGCAGGCACGCAGACCATCACCGTCACCGACCCCACTCAGGGCGAAAAACTCTTCTGGATCCTGTCTGTTATACCGACTCCCTAGTCCGCCCGCGAAAGATCTGCGGGCGTTACACTGATCAGCGAAGAGGGTAAGATGAAGCTGGGGCTGATCTGAGCCCGACGGTTTCATGATACCAGTGGGTGGCCGGGCTGACTTTGCCCCGCGCCGAGTCTCGCATATCGAATCCTCAGCCGACGCGGTTGCGGGATCTCATGGCCGCTGCGACCGCCTGATTGAAAGAGTCGGCCGTGAAGGGTTTCTCTAAAGTGACATGCACGCCCGCTGCGGCGAAAACCTCGGCGTTGTTATCGCCACCGTAGCCGGTCATGATGATGATCGGGAGATCGGGGCGTAGCGACAGCATGCGACGGGTCAAATCAAGGCCATTCAAGTGGGGCATCGTGAAGTCAGTCACCACCAAATCGAATGCCACCGGATTCGCCTCAAACTCAAGGATCGCAGCTCGCGGATCACCGAAGCTTTCCACCGAGAGCCCGCTTCGCTTGAGGAGTATCTCCGCGACCTGCGCGACCGAAGCCTCGTCGTCTATCAACAGCACCCTGCCTGAACCTTCCAAGCGCTGCGGCAGGCTGGTTCCGGCACCCGGGACGGTGGCCGCAATACCCTCGCCCAGAATCGGGAAAAACAAGCGGAACGCCGTGCCCTTGCCCGGTTCACTTTGCACGGAAATCATGGCATCATGCGACTCGAGGATACCATGCACGACCGCCATGCCGAGTCCGGTGCCCTGGCCCGGCGGCTTGGTGGTGAAAAACGGCTCGAACAATCGGCGCTCGGTCTCGTCGTCCATCCCGCAACCGGTATCAATCACCGTGAGAATCACGTAATCGCCCAAGCGGAGTTGCGGATGCCGCGCCTGGCGAGGTTCATCAACCGAGCCCAGCCCCACCTCGATGGTTAATCGGCCCCCGCTGGCCGCCATGGCGTGAAAGGCATTGGTCGCCAGATTCATCACCACCTGATGGATCTGCGTCGCGTCGGCGAGAATGAGCGGAAGCCCGGCATCGAGCCGGCTGACGATCTCGATCGTGGTGGGCAAGGAGGCCCGTAAAAGCCCCAGCGCCTCGCCCACAATCGTCGCGAGGTCCAGCGGTTCTCGACGGGAGTCCTGTCGCCGGCTGAAGGTCAATATCTGGCGCACCAGATCCCTGGCCCGCAACGAGGCCTGCATGGTGTTGTCCAAATACGAACGCACGCGCTGCCCCGCCGGTATCTCGTAGCTCATCAGCTCCAGATTACCCATCAACGAAGTGAGAATGTTGTTGAAATCGTGCGCGATGCCGCCGGCCAGCGTGCCGA
>JAIYBI010000182.1 GCA_027488595.1 Opitutaceae bacterium
CCAGCATATGGACATTGCCCCCGTCTCGGGGGCGGCCGTCACGGATGCCGAGTCGGTTACCACTGGCGGACGCCAGCTCACGGCGGCTCAGGTGACCTCCCTGGCGACGGAAATCGTCCGGATTCTCCGCGCTCGAGGACGTCCTTTCGACTCGCTCGAAGAGTTCTTAAACTACAACAACGGAGTCGGCGGCGATCCGAAGGGGGTCATTGCTCAGGCGATAGCTGCTACGGCCCTTAATAATCCCACAGTGAACGCGGATTTCAGGTTCGCTCCGGGCGCTCTGACGCAAGCCGATGTAGTGGCAGGTATTGCCCCCTTTATCACGCCGCGCTCCGATACCTTCCTGGTCAGGACCTACGGCGACAGTCAAAACCCGGTTACGGGCGCGGTCGAAGCGCGTGTGTGGGGTGAGGCTGTTGTTCAGCGTGTCCCTGAAACGGTTGATCCGATCGCGGGCGGAGAAAGCCCGATCACACCGACCGGAACTTTTGGTCGTAAATTCAAAATCACTTCTTTCCGATGGCTCACACCCGACGACCTCTGATTTTTTTTCTCGGACTTGTGCTATGCGCCGTGCCGGGTTTTGCGCAGAAGGCGCGAACGGAGGGCACTCCAGCAGCTAGATTTCGGGTTATGGCTGTCACTGATAACGTGCCTGGAGTCGGAGTGTATTACCTGAAGGGGCCGAAGGACGGGGTGTCCATGACCATCAGCAAGCATCGTCTGTCGCCCCCGATCATCGCCGGTTCAACGACGACACCGCTGGTCTTTGGCACAAAGGCGACCGATCCAGAGGGAGCGGTTGTGTTTAAGCCGGTTACCCAAGCTTCGTGGCCGGATGCCGCGGCGACCGACGCCTTGGTTTTCCTGGGGGTAAGCGGTGCAGGAGCGGCCGCCAGGGTCAGCGCGCTTGCGGTTGACAACAGCCCTGCCGTTTTTCCGCTAAGGACGGTGCGTGTGATAAACTTTTCGGGTCAAAAGATCCTCGGTCAGTTCGGTAGCTTTAGAGGAGAGTTCCCCCCCGGTGCGTCCCGGGCAGTTCCCTATCCCGAGGTTGAGGCGCCCAAGGGCGGCGTGGGGCGTTTTCAAATCGGAATGGGCATGGCGGCACCGGACGGGAGCATGGATCTAATCTTTTCTGGTTGGACCGAGGCATGGCCCCAAGCTCGAACAATCATTTTGATTTCACCCTCGAGCGTGCCTGGATCGGATCGGCCCAAAGTGCGATTTATGGTGGACGCCGCCCCGCCGCCCCCATCGCCGCCTCCGCCTGGGCCGCGTTAAGATACACTGCCAAACAGCTAAATCTCATGGGAGAGCCTTCCCGCATGTTCAGAAGGCCCGAGTGTAGAAGCAGTGTGTTTTGTTCGTAAACTCATTACTGCGGCAGACTGTCGAGCACGACCACTCCGGGGATAGCGCGGAAGTGTTTATCGAAGGTCAGGATGGGGACGTCTTGCTCCAGCGCGCAGGCCGCGATGGCGAGATCTGTGGCGGGTAGCACAACGCCTTTGCGATCCAGCTCCCAAGTCAGTCGCGCGACGCGTTCCCACGTCACCGGGCTTTGGTTGATAAAGACCGCCGTCTGAAAAAAGCGTTCAAACCGGTCACGCAGGCGTGGATCGGAGCGGCCTCGGAGCACCTCCATCCACACGATGCCACAGGTGGCGAAATCGTAGTCGTAGAGTCCTGAACTCGACTCCAACCAGGCCAAGGGGTCCACCTTGGCCTGTAGAAGTGTGATGTAGAAGCTGCTATCAACGAGGATAGGGTTGCCCGGGATCATAAACCAAAAAAAGTCAGTTTAGAGCGACCACGGATTATACAAATATACACGGATAAAGGCAGATAAGCTGAAATCGTGATGGAGTTTCGACTCACCCGGCGGATGGGTGCCGGTTCCTGTCTTAAGTCCTGCTATTCGTGTCTATCCGTGTTCATCCGTGGTTAAAAATGCCGATGTTATGATTCGTTTTCGCCGGTCGGCTTTGTGGTTAGGGTTGGCTCGGCTACGAAGCCGAAAGACTCGGAGCGATTGCGATCCTTTTTAAAACTCGCCAAGGCGCGCTGCACGGCGTCGTGATCAATATCCGGGCGATCCAGTGCGTCGGAGGCGCTGGGCGCGGCTGCCGCATCCCAATCGGCCGGTGTGGCCAGGCCGAGGCCCTCACGGAGAAAGCGTCGCTGACGGTGGCGGCGAGCCAGATCGCGCAGGGCCAATTCGACCGCCTCAGTCTTTGATGCCGCCCCGGTGAGCTCAATGACATCCGCCAAAACCCCTTCATCTATGTGCATCGTCATCTTCATGGGAAGATCATGGTATGGCACGAGTGCCATACACAACAAAGAAGTATGGCATAGATGCCAAGCTACTGATTTTCAGTAGCTAAAGAAGATGTAAAATTTAACCACGGATTGGACCCTGCTACGCCGAGGCTTCGCAGGGCACGGCACGGATTGACACGGATGAATACACACAGGAAGTGAATCCTGCTTTATCCGCTCGATTCGCGTAATCCGCGGTTGGTTTGGGCTGCCGAATCTAGGGTAAAGGGATGACGGAGAACTTTCGTGGATGTCGTTGCACCCGGACGAAAGCGCGTCCTCGCTTTCGCTACGTTCGGAGCGACTCGGGCTCAGGCCTTGGCCGAGTAGAGGGCAACCAAGGCGGCGCCGATGGTTTGGGAGAGTTCGCCGAGGGTGGCGGGGACAATCTTCATCCGTTCGCGTTGGGCGGGGAAAAGGAAGGGGCTCGCGGCGTTGCGAATGCCGTCGAGGTAGCGCTGGCGGAATTCGGGCGTGGTGCTCTCCGGATCAATCAGGCCGCCGCCGATGACGACGATGCCGGGGTCGAGGGCCATCGCGAGGTTGGCCACGTGGATGCCGAGGGCTCGGGCCTGGGTGTCGAAAATTTCCAGGGCGAGGGCGTCGCCCTTCTGGGCGCGGCCGCGGAGGGAGAGGGCCTTGTGCTTGGGGGTGTCGGTCGAGGTGGCGAGCTCGTGGCCGGGGTATTTGGGCAGGAGGGCGTCGAGATATTGGGGAAGGCCGGAGATGGTGGAGTAGGCCTCGATGCAACCCCAGGTGCGGCCGCAGCCGCAGCGAAACGCGGGGGCTTTGTCCAGGCCGTGGCCGAGGACGTGCAAGGGCACGGGCATGTGGCCGGCCTCCATGCCGGCGAACTGGTCGCCGGTGAGCGGAAGGCCCTTGGCGTCCACGTAGGCGGCGCCGAGGCCGGAGCCGGGGGCGAGCAGGAGGACGGTGGCCTTGGTGTCGCCGCGCACGCGGGCGGCTTCGCCGACGCCGCCGAGGTCGCCGTCGTTGCCGACGGTGAGGGCGATTGGGCGGCCGGCGGCCTTGGCGAGGGCGGCGGAGTAGTCGGCGTGGAAATTCCAGCCGGTGAAGCTGTCGGGCAGGTTGGCGGACTTGGCCAGCACGCCGTAGCTCTGGTAGGGGCCGGGGAGGGCGAGGCCGACGCCGCGCACCTGGGACCAGGAGAGGTTGTTCTCGGTGAGGAAGCCCTGCACGCCCTCGACCCAGCCGGCGATGACGGCGGCGGTGCCGGCCTGGGAGTTGGTGGAACTCTGGCGCAGCTGGGTGGAGATGGGAGTGCCGTCGGCGTAGATGCCGCCGGTCTTGGAGGTGGTGGCGCCGGAGTCGGTGCCGAGATAGATGTCGCGCGCGGTGGTGCTCATGGTGGTGAAGTGAAGGAGAGTTGAAGGCTGAGACTCGAGACCTGAGACCTGAAGTCGGAAAAGGCTTCAGACTAATCGGAGATTTTGCCGCGAAAGAACGCAGAGATCACAAAGATCAGGCAGGGGGAATAGTTTTTCTTTGCGCTCCTTGCGTTCCTTTGCGGCTAAAACGCCGGTGTGATTTTTTGGCCCGAGTTCGCCTTTAAAAGCTTTGCGGCAGGCGTCGGCTGGTTAAGCGCCGTGGCACTTTTTGTATTTCTTGCCGGAGCCGCACGGGCAGGGGTCGTTGCGGCCGGGTTTGGGTTCGGCGTGGCGCACGGTGACGCCCTTCTCGACGACCTGGCCGTCGTAAACCCACAGGTTGTTCTCGCGGATAAAGCGGGCGTTTTCGACGTGTTTGCGCTCCTCGCCGGCGGTTTTGAAGGTGGCGACGAAGCTGACCGTGCCCTCGTTGTCCTCGGGGCCGCCGCCGGTGGTGTCGCGGACTTCCAGGCCCAGCCATTCGGAGGATTCGGCCCAGGTCTTGGCGTCGGCGGGGCTGAAGTCGGCGCGCTGGGCGGCGGAGAGGGAGCGTTCGAGGTGGAGGTAGTTGCGTTTCCCATACGCGGAGTAGCGCGAGCGCATCATGGCCTCGGGGGTGGGTGCGGGGGCGCCGGCGAGGATGGGGCCGCAGCAGTCGGCGAAGGCTTTGCCGGAGCCACAGGGGCAGGATTCTGTTGCGGGGGCGGACGAGGTGGCGGTGGGCTGGGTGGACATGTAAGGGCTAATGGCGGGCCAGGAAGGCGGCGGCGGCAAGTGCGGAGTGCGGAGACGCGCGCGGCGCGGAATGACGAATGATCAATGACCAATGACGAATGGCGAAGGGGGGCGGCTACTTAGCTCGGGCGGGCGCAGAGTGGCGGAGGATGACGGGTCGCGTGGTGCTCCCCGCTACTGACGAACCATCGCGTGCAAGCACGCTCTTACGCGGAGTAGGAATCAGGGGGTGCGGGTGACTTGGAGGCGGAGGAAACGCTTTGCGCCTGCGGAAAGGGCGGTCGAGTCGCGGAAGGTAACGGTCTCGGTGCCGTCTCCGTTGGCGGTGGCGGAGCCGACTTGGACCGCGCCGCCAGCCCAGGCGCCGGAGAGGTCACCGCTGGTCTGGACTGCGTAGGCAAGATCGAGCGCGGGGGCGCGGCGGCGGAAGGTGAGCGTGAGATAATCGAAGCCGCTGATGTTTTGCACGGCACTCGTGGGGGCGCCGGTGGATGAGGCGGTCTTGGGCGCGAGGCCGAAGGCGAATTCGAGGAGGTTGTTCAGGCCGTCGCCGTCGGGGTCGGCGGTGTCGCCGCTGATGGTGGAGTTGGCGAGTTCGAGCGGGGTGAAATTCGCGGCCTGCCAGGTGGTAAAGGCGCTGGCGACGGTGACGACGGCCTGCTGGCGGGTGCCGAGGACCGCACCGCCGATGAGAGGAGCGGCGAGGTTTACGGTAAAAGTTTCCGTGCTGTCCGAAATGGCGTCGAGGGTAAGCGGGACGATGATGGACTTCGCGGCGCTGTCGCCCGACGCCCAGGTGAGAACGCCGGATGTGGTGGTGTAATCGGAGCCGGCGGTGGCGGTCCCGGCGACGGTGGAGTAGCCGACGGTGAGCGCGCCGATGGAGCCGCCGGTGCGAGTGACCGAGATCGTGGCGGAAGAGCCTTCGGCGGCGGTGAGAGTTTGGGCGGAGAACTGGATGAGGCCCGGAGTGCCCGCGAGACCGGGGACAAAGCGCCAGAGAGGGCCATCGGCGGCGGAGCTTTGGAAAAAGCTGTATGCGCCGGCGAGGATCACGTTGCCGTCCGGTTGGAGGGCGAGGTCGAAGACCGAGTCGCCGTGGCCACCTGCGGCGGCGAAGGCGGTGTCGAGTGCGCCGTTGGATTGCAGGCGGGCGATGCGGGTGGCGGTGACGCCGCCGATGGTCGTGAAGTCGCCACCGATTAGGATGCGGCCATCGGGAAGCATGAGCAGGGAGTGAGCCGAAGCGTTGAGGACAGGGGCGAAGCCGGTGTCGAGTGCTCCGGTCGTGGTGAGTCGTGCGAGGCCGGCGCGGGCGGTTCCGTTGAACTTGCTAAAGTCGCCGGCCACGAGGATTTGGCCATCAGGCTGAACGGCGAGCGCATAGACGCTGCCGAGGAAGAAGGGGTCGAAGCCGTCTTCTGCTCCGGTGGTGAGGCCGTTGAAGGTGGCATCGAGGGCACCGGTGGTGGTCAGGCGTTGCAGGCCGGCACGGAGATTGCCGGAGGAGAATGAGTAGGTGCCGCCGACGAGAAGGCGGCCATCGGTCTGAAGGGCGAGCGCATCTATGGAGAAAACGTTCTGGCCGGTGAAGTCGGCAAATGTCGTGTCGCGCGCTCCGTTCGGAAGAAGCCGGGCGAGGCGATTGCGGGCGTTGCCGGCATAGGAATTGAAGGAGCCTCCGATGATGATGTTGCCGTCGGGCTGCACGAGGATGGCGTTTACGGATCCGGTGTTGGCGCCGGCGCCGGGATCGAAGCTGGGGTCGAGCGAGCCGTCTGTATTCAGGCGGGCGATACGATTGCGGCCTGTGCCGTTGAAGGAGGTAAAATCGCCGCCGATCAGAATCTTGCCGTCGGGCTGGCGGGCGAGGGCGAAGACGCTCGCGTTGGTGTTGACGCCGGTGCCGGGGTTGAAGGCCGGGTCCACCAGGCCTGATGCGCTCAACCGGGCGATGCCGCCGTAGGGGTAGGCGGTGCCGTTGGTATCTTGCAGAACATCGAACGCGCCGGCGATCAGGAGGGTGCCGTCGGGCTGGACGAGAACTTTGTTTACGGTGCTGTTGATGAAGTCGGAGTTGAAGAATGGGTCGCGCACGCCGGGGTCGGTGACGGTGACGGAGGTGGTGGCGGGGGTTACAACGACCGCGCCTCCGGTGGGAGCGGAGAGGGTGACGCTGAACGTTTCGGTGCGCTCGACCACGGCATCGGCGGCGAGCGGGATCGAGATGGTCTTGGGCGTGGAGTCGCCGTCGAGCCAGGTGACGGTGCCCGCGGTGGTGGTGTAGTCGGCGGGTGCGGTGGCGGTGCCGGGTGCGGTGGCGTAGGAAACGGAGACGGTGCCGAGGGAGCTGCCGGTGCGGGTGACGGTGAGCGCGGCGGTGCCGCCCTGCTCGTTGACCAGGTAGGTGGCGGCGGACCAGGCCAGACGGGGCTGGAGGGTGACCTGAACATCGAGCCATTCGTCGGCACCGGAACCGCCCTGGGCGACCGGACGGATGGAGATGCCGGCGGCGGCGTCGTTGAAGGTGGTGTTGAGGGCGAGCGGGGCATCGAGGACGCCGGCACCGGGAGTGGTGAGATCGAGCAGGTCGCTCTCCTTGTTTTCGTTGTATCCCCAAACTACATACGCGCCGTTGTCGGCGGCGGCGGAGGAGGTGGCGCGGCGGTAGCCGATCCAGTAGTCGCGCGTCGGGTCGCGAACGATCTTGAGGGCGAGGGCGGAGGAGAGGTTGGCGGCGGAGGCGTCGAAACGGCTGATGCGGTAGGTGCCGGAGCTGGCGGCGAGGGTGACGGCGGCATCGGGGACCCAGCGGAGGATGTTTTTCTTCCACGGACCGAAGTCCTGCTCGGGGCCGATTCCATCGCCCATGAGGTCGAAGACGTCGCCATATTCGGTGGAGCTACCATTGAGGGCAACGGGGTCGGCGGCGGGAACCTGCCAGAGGTTGGCGTGGAGGAGGCCGTAGGTGTGGCCTAGCTCGTGGGCGACGACCGCCATCGTGAAGGTGCCGTTGATCCAGATATCGGAGCCGGTCACGCTGGCGAGGCCGGCGTAGGTTATCTGGGATCCGGGGATGGTGCTGAGATCGCTGAAAACGACGGCGATGCGGTCGTAGTTGGCGAGGTTGAAACCGGCGGTGGTGGCGGCGGCGCGGGCGTGGGTGTGGAGGAGGGTATCGTTGCCGGTGGTGGCGTAGCTGGCGGCGGTATTGGGCACGCGGAGAACACCGGTGACGTCGGCGGAGTCGTTGGCGACGGGGGCGGCGAGGATAACATCGGTCTTGCCGAAGCTGCTTTGCTGAAAAAACGCGCGGACGCCGTTGACGCCGTTGATGACGTTGGCGACGTAGGGCTCGGTGATGGGGGCGTTGTTGTCGGCGTCGTTCACCGGTGCGCCGGTGAGGTCGGAGAAATCCACGCGGATGACGAGCAGGCGTTTGTTGCCATGGGTCCAGGCCTGGCTGGGGCGGCCGGAGAGGGTGCTGGAGCCCGCACCGGAGTCGGCCTCGAGGTGGAGCGGGTTTGCCTCGGAGGCTCGCAACTCGGCGACGAAGGCGTGCAAGGCGGACGGGGAAGTCAGGATGGTGACGCGGCCGTTGGCCTCGACGGCGATGGCGGATGGCGAGGAGGCGACGGTTTCGTCGGCGGTGAGGATGCGGTGACGGGAGTCGCTGGCGGCGATGTGGCCGTCGAGGGCGATGCCGATGAGGGAGGTGGCGGGCAGGGAAGAGTCGGCGAGGCGGTCGCCGTAAACGTGGACGCGGTATTCGCGGTCGTTGATGACGGTGGCGCGGTAGCGGTCGTCGGCGGGATCGTGGGCGCTGCCGGGGCGATGGAAGCAGGTTTGGATGACGGGAAGCGGGACGCGGGTGGAGATGAGTTCCTCCAGTTCGGAGAGGAGCGCGGCGGGAAGTTGGTTGCGGAGGGCGCGGGGGAAAGTGGCGGCGAGGGCGGCCTCGGGGTCGGTGCGAATGAGGGCGGCGAGCAAGGCGCGGCGTTCGCGGGCGAGGGTGAGACCTTCGGCGAGAAGCGCGGGGCGATCGGCGGAGGGGGCGGCGAGGTAGCGCTCGGTCCAAGCGAGCAAGGCGGTGGTGGGGGAGAACGACTGCGTGACTGAGGGGGCGACCGACCGAGGGGATGCGGGGATTGGAACGGGGATTGCGGTTTGCCGTGCAGGTGACGGGGCGGGCGGTCGGGCGGCGGGCGGTGTGGCGCCGGCGGACGTGGAAGCGGGCGGCGCGGAAGGTGATTGGAGCGAGAAATAGGCTACGCCGACGACAGCGGCCAGGGCGGTAAGAACAAAGAGAGGGAGGCGCGGGCGCAGGGGGCTGGACATGAGGTGAATTGAGCCGTTTCGCCGATGAATTGCAGGTTAAATTCTACGGTCAGGGCGAAAAAAAGCCCGGCCCTGCGTTTTGAGGCGCGGGCCGGGCTTGGGGGGAGACGAAGACGGTAACGGCTGGAGTCGGAACGGGTCGCTTGGCGCTCCCCGCCACGGGCTTAGCGGAAGAGTTCCTGGTTGAGGAGGTTCTCGAGGTATTCCTGTTTGCCGCTCTTGAGGGTGGGCTCGCCTAGGCTGCCGAGGACGAGTTTCTCCAGGCTCTCGAAGCTGGCCTTGCCGGTCTCGATGTCCTTGCCGTATCCGGAATCGTAGGACGAGTAGCGCTCGGCGACGTGCTTGGCGAACTTGCCTTCGGTGTTGATGCGATAGGCGAGTTTGAGGGCCTGCGCGTAGGTATCCATGCCGCCGATGTGGGCGTGGAAAAGGTCGGCGAGGTCGGTGGAGGGACGGCGGAGCTTGGCGTCGAAGTTGAAGCCGCCGGAGCCGAGGCCGCCGAACTTGAGGATGCTCATCATCGCGAGGGTGAGCTCCTTGGTGTCGGTGGAGAACTGGTCGGTATCCCAGCCGACGAGGAGGTCGCCGGTGTTGGCATCAATGGAGCCCAACATGCCGGCGGAGCCCGCGACCTCGATCTCGTGCTGGAAGGTGTGGCCGGCAAGGGTGGCGTGGTTGGTCTCGATGTTGAACTTGAAATGCTTGTGCAGGCCGTAGCTGCGCAGGAAGCCGATGCAGGTGGCGCAGTCGAAGTCGTATTGGTGCTTGGTGGGCTCCTTTGGCTTGGGCTCGATGAGGAACTGGCCCTTGAAGCCGATCTTCTTGGCGTAGTCCACGGCGAGGCCGAGGAAGCGGGCGAGGTGGTCCTGCTCACGCTTGAGGTTGGTATTGAGAAGGGTCTCGTAGCCCTCGCGACCGCCCCAGAAAACGTAGTTCTCGCCGCCGAGTTCCTGGGTGACATCAATGGCCTTCTTCACCTGCGCGGCGGCGTAGGCGAAGACGTGGGCGTCGGGGTTGGTGGAGGCGCCGCACATGAAGCGCGGGTTGCTGAAGAGGTTGGCGGTGCCCCAGAGGAGTTTTACGCCGGTGGCCTTTTGGAGGCCCTTGGCGTGGGCGATGATGGCGTCGAGGTTCTTGTTGGACTCGGCGAGGGTGGCGCCCTCGGGGGCGATGTCGCGGTCATGGAAACACCAGAAAGGCGCGCCGATCTTTTGGTAGAATTCGAAGGCGGCGTCCATGCGGACCTTGGCGACGGAGACGGCGTCCTTGGAGGAGGATTCCCACTTGCGGACGATGGTGCCGGGACCGAAGGGGTCGGCGCCGGTGCCGCGGAAAGAGTGCCAGTAGGCGATGCCGAAACGGAGGTGCTCCTCCATGGTTTTGCCGCCGACCTTTTCGGAGGCGTTGTAGTGTTTGAATGCGAGCGGATTGTCGCTCTTGGGGCCTTCGTAGGCGATTTTGGAGAGACCGGCGAAGTGCTCGACGGGTTTGATGGACTTGGTGGCTTTGGCCATGGTGGTCGTTGGGTTTAGGTTATACGGAACGGGAAAAGGGGGCCGCGCCTGGGCGCGGAATGACGAATGATGAATGACCAATGACGAATGGGGCGGAAGTCGGCGGGGTTCGGGTGTTGGGTTCGGGAGGTTTGGTTTAGGATTTAGCCGCTTAGGATTTAGGATTTCGACGCGCTTGGCGCGGCGAGTGATGCTCCGGGATCCCAGGCCGGGTCCACGAGGGTGACGCGGCGCGGGGAGGTGGGTTCGAGGAGGCGACC
>JAIYBI010000576.1 GCA_027488595.1 Opitutaceae bacterium
GAGAGTGAAGCGGGCGTCGAGGTGATCGAGCATGCAGATCATCGTCTCGATCCTGCGTGAACGGGTGGCACCGCCGTGATGGACCATGCGAACGTGATCTGGCGGTGTCGCAACGGGAGTCAGCGGCTGAAGCGAGGGCGTATTCATGACCACGCGCGGTCTGGGTATGCCGAAGACGCGGGCATATTCGTCGGCGATCCCGTCGCACACGGTGAGCACGCCGTCGGCCTGAGGAAGATGGCGGCGGCAGAGGTCGGACTTGTAGTCGCGCAATAAGAAGCGCCACCAGGCGATGTCCTCAAACTCGCGCGGGGTGTATTCGTGGGCGTCGCATAGCACGGGGGTTTTGTGCGGCGAGGCCAGTGTGTGCGCCAGGGGCCAGGACTCGGAGTCGTTGGCTAGAATGAGGTCAAAGCGCCGGTCTTGCAGTGCCAGACGAGCCTGGGCAATCGCGGCGGTGGACCAGTAATAGGCATCGTAGCAGCCGAGTTTAAGGCGTAGCGCGGCGTGGAGGCGTTGGAAGGGACGGCGTGAAATGCGGGTGAGCGATATGAACTCCACGCCGGGCGCGGAATATGGGCCGTAGCCTGCGACAGTGAGCTCGTGGCTTGCGGACAGTAATTCGATTTGCCGGCGCACGCGCGGATCGCTCGCGATAGGCGAGAGGGAAAGCACCAGAATGCGGGACCGGAACATTGGGATGGCGGAATGTGGAGTCAGGTCCTGCCAGCGCTTAGCAAGCTGGCAATCCGGATGGCTGCGTCCCCGGTGCCGTAGAGCGCCGGATGAGTTGAAGGAAGAGGTGTTTTCAGGGCGGCCCGGATGAGCGCAGGGGAGTCGTTGGCGAGTTGGTTCCATCCGCTGGCAACGGTTTCAACCCACTCGGTTTCGGCGCGCAGAGTGACGCAGGGACGACCAAGCCAGTATGCTTCTTTTTGCAGGCCTCCTGAGTCTGTGAGCACGCGGGCCGATGATGCTACGAGCTGAAGCATATCGAGGTAGCCGAGCGGTTCGACGATCCGCAGACTGCCGAACACTGGATTTTCGCCACCCAAGCGTGAGCGCGTCCGGGGGTGAAGCGGCAGGACGACCGGTAAATCGAGGTCGCCCAAGGCCTCCAGCAGGGCGCGAAGACGCACGGGATTGTCGGTCAGTTCGGCGCGGTGAAGTGTGGCGACGTAGTAAGTGCCGGCGGCTAGATTCAGACTTGAGAGCACGCTGGATTCAGCGCGGGCGCGGGCGACGAAATGGAGCAGTGCATCCTGCATGACGTCTCCCACCTCGTGCACGCCGCGGGTTATTCCTTCCTTGGCGAGCTGGGTGACGGCGGCCGGGCAGGGACAGAGCAGCAGATCGGAGATGTGGTCGGTGGTGATCCGGTTGATTTCCTCGGGCATGGCCCGGCTGTGGCTGCGGAGACCGGCTTCGATGTGGGCGACAGGCAGGTGGAGTTTCACGGCTGCGAGGGCACCGGCGAGGGTCGAATTGGTGTCGCCGAAGACGAGGACCCAGTCTGGGCGTTCGGCGATCAACACCGTCTCTATCTGTTCCAGCATACGGCCGGTTTGGCGGCCGTGGGAGCCTGACCCGATTCCGAGGTGATGGCGGGGAGTGGGCAGGCCTAGCTCGGTGAAGAACCGGCCGGACAGGCTCTCGTCGTAGTGTTGACCGGTGTGGATGATGACCTCGTCGAGTCCGGCGGCGCGCAGGGCCCGGCTGGTAGACCATGCTTTTATGAATTGGGGGCGGGCACCGAGTATTGTGGCAATTTTCATGGCGCGTTGGGTGCGGCGACATTGATCAGGCGGGCCACCTCGGAGCGAAGAATTTCTCGTTCTTGTTCCCACGAAAGCAAGGATGCGGCGCGGTGGGATGCGGCTTTGAACGCGTCAATGTTTGCGGCGGTCAGTCGGTTGAGGGAGGCGGCAAGAGTGCGAGGGGAGAAGTCGGCGGCTACGACTCCGAGTTCGTGCTTTCGGACGAGGCTGGCCATTTCCGGTGAGGGTCCGATGGCGATGGCCAGGCGGGCCTGGATAAATTCAAAGAATTTATTGGGCAGGGCGTGCCGGTAGTTAAAATTGACCGGCGGGAGCAGAAAGAGCCCGATGTCATAGTGACGGGTGGTGGTCACGATCTGATTGGGTGCGACGGGCGGGATGAATTTGATGGTTGGCCGGCTCGCAGCGCGTTTTTGCAGGGTTCGCATGTAGGACGAGTCACCGCCGACCAACATGAGATCGAGGGTAAAGCGTGGATCGAGAAACTCCATGAGATCTATCATGGTCTCGATGTTACGCGATGGGGTGGCGGCGCCGTGGTGAATCAAGCGCACGCGCCCGTCGAGAGTCGGATCGGGTTCATGGCTGAAATGCTTTGTAAGGTTACGAACCACGAGAGGTCGTGGCACCTGGAACACCCGCGCATATTCGTCGGCGATGCCGTCGCACACGGTGGTCACGCTATTGGCGCGGGGAAGCTGCTTACGACAGAGAGTGGTTTTATAACCCTGATAAAAAATCCTCCATCCGGGGCGATCCTCCAGCTCGCGAGGAGCGAATTCGTGAGCGTCGAAAAGTAGACGGGCGCCGGTTTTCTGGACGAGGACTTGAGCCAAGGGCCAAGTGTCCGGATCATTGGCGAGGATGAGGTCGAACGGAAGGTGTTCGAGGGATGAAAGGGCCTCCTGCACGGAATCAATTCGCCAGTAATAGGAGTCATATCTTCGGGCAAGCAGCCGGAGTGCAGATCCAAGTCTGTGCGTGGTGCTTTGCCGGCGGCTGGAAAGGGCCACGTAGCTAACGTTGGGGTTTAGGGGCGCGCTGAAACCCGCAGCGATAATCTCGTAATCGGGTGCCAAAAGATCTATCTGCCTGCTGACGCGAGGATCCGTTGCCAGGGGTGAGAAGGAAAGGATGAGAATCCGGGGGCGGCGCATGCAGAGCTGATATTCAGCAAGTGCTCAGGGTCGGATATGCGCAAGCATCTGAATGGCCGAGCGCACGGTCGCTCGATCCGGTGTGAGCACCCGTCGAACGGAGACACCGGTGCTTCTGGTGAAAACGTGAATAGAAGCTGCAGCCATGCCGGTGTAGGCGAGCGAGGAAACAAGCGCTGCGCCCGGGGCTCC
>JAIYBI010000088.1 GCA_027488595.1 Opitutaceae bacterium
GAGACCGCCGACCGCATCCTCGCCGCCCACGACGCCCTCTCCGCCGCCATCGCCACCGGCCAACCCTTCACCACCAAGCTCGTCCCCCCGCCCGCCGACCCGAGCCTCACCCACGCCCACTCAACCACGCGCCCCGCCATGCCTGCTCGCCTCGTCCGCGCCACCATTTCCAACTACCGCAGCCTCTCCGGCCCGTGGAACGACACCGCGCGCCAAAAGATCGAGCCGCTCATCCCCAACATCGTAACCCTCGGCTCGATCACCGTGCTCGTGGGTCAAAACAGTGCTGGCAAAAGCAGTTTTTGCGACGCCCTCGCCTTCGTCGCCGACGCTCTCCGCCTGGGCCTAGAAAGCGCCATGACCGCCAAACAGAATCGAGGCGGCTTCGAGAGCCTTCGCCGCAAAGGCGGCGACACCATCCGCATCCGCATCGACGCCGAGCAAGGCGAGCTGACCGGCTTCTACGAGCTGGAGTTGGAGGGCGCACCCGGTGGCGGCTGCCGCGTCAAACGCGAGGCGGCCAGCTGGCGCGCCAAGTTCGAAGTCCACGAGCAAACCGACCTGAAAATGTCCACCCTGCGCGAAAAGCCCGAATATCGCGAGCTAGGCGACCTTCTGGTCGGAGTGGAAATCTACAGCCTGCCGCCCGACAACCTGCGGCCCGCGAGCACCGCGTCTTCCACCGGCATCATGGATGGCGCGGGTCGTGATTGGCCCGGCGCACTGGAACGCGTTCTCGCCGGCCCGCATCGCGGCCAGTTTATCGTGGCGATGAACCGTCTCACCGAGGACATCGTGGAAGTGCGGGTGCTGAAGGTCGGCACGAACCGCGTCGTGCAGTTCAAGCATCTCGCCGAGGGCGATTCGGGCGCTGGGCGCTGGGCTGATGCGCACCAGGAAAGCGACGGAACCCTGCGCGTGGCCGGCCTACTCACCGCCCTGTTGCAAGAACCGCTGCCTGCCGTAATCGCCATCGAGGAGCCGGAGCTGGCCGTTCACCCCGGCGCGATGGAGCTGCTCTTCGAGTTTATCCACGCTGCCCACCGCAGAGCGCAGGTCATCATCACCACCCACAGCCCGGATCTGCTCGACCAATTCGAGCCGGAGCTGGTGCGTGTGGTTACGCGCCACGGCGACGCCACCCGCATCACCGCGATGGAAGCAGACCAGTTTTACGCCGCCAAGGAGGGCCTGCGCAGTCTCGGTCACATCCTCCGTCACGAACCCTTGCGCATGGGCGAAGCAACTGTGCCCGAGCATCCGCCGAAACCCGAGGAGGCCGCCCGATGAGTCGCCCCTTGCGCGGTGCCCTCTTAGTCGAAGGCGAGGGAGAACTCACCGCCGCCCCGCGTCTGCTCAACTCACTCTGGTCGCACCTGGGCCTGGAGCCGAAGATCGTGTGGGAGCGCCCGCTTACTCACGAAACGGAACTGAAGAATCCAGAGTTCCTCGCGAAGACTCTGGATGCCTACTATCGCGATCTTCGGAGTTACGCGGCCTTGATCGTCATGTATGACGCGGACTTCAAAGTCGAAGACCGCAAGGCCTGCCCCAAGGTCGATGGCCCGGCGGCGGCGGCAATTTTACGGGCGGCCAATCTGCCCATCCCGGCGGCGGTCATCTTACCGTGCCCGGAATACGAGCACTGGATCATCGCCAACCTGCCGCTTCTGCAAGGCCGCGAAGTTATCGACTCCAGAACCAAATCCAGGATCACCCGTATAGCAGAGGATTGTTCGGACGCGGTGGCGAAGATCGGTCGCCGGGGAGGCAAGGAGCTGCTAGCGGACTATCTAGATGGCGGATCCTATAAACCCGTAACCATGCAAACGGCGCTGACTGCGATGCTCGACTTCGATCACCTGCAAAAGCCCGAGATCGGAGGCTTCGTGCAGCCTGAGCAATCGCCCATCGTCCCCGCCTTCGGCACCCTCTGTCGCGCCTGCCAGCAACTCCACGCCAACTTGGGCAAAGCCGGTTTCGTCTATCCTTCAGAATAACGCCTATGGCCGACCCCACCCTAATCTTCTTCCGCGGGAGACCGCACGATTGGCTGGCGCAGCCCCCGCTAGCGAGCGCTCTCCAAACGTTCGAGACTGCGCTCATCAACCTAGCGCTTGGCCGATATCCGACAACGCTCGTCCTGACCGTATCCGCGCTGGAATCGTTGATTAAGGCATACCGTAAAACAGCCGCGCCACAGACCATAGGAGCCGACGGAAAGAAAGTGCGTGACGAATACCTGCTGAAGCTTTGGGAAGACCTAGCCGCCGAAAAAGATTCAAAACCACGAACAGCCAAGTTCCCGAGAGAGTCGGTTGAAAAACTCGGGTGGAAGCGGAATCGGATGGTGCACTACGGATACTCGCCGGAAGACGACATGGAGTGTGTGGAACGGTTGCTAGACGTCGGGTTTCCGCTCTTCGACGCGATCCTCGCGGACTGCTTCGATTTCCACCTTGGCTTCCATTCTTTACACCCGACTGCCTCAACTCCTGACGAACTCTCGGTAACGGATCGAGCCAAGTGCGGGTTGCTGCTCGATTATGCCTCCGAGTGGACGAAGGTTTTCGCCCTCCGCTCCGCCACGAAGGATAATCCATCAATTCGATCATCGGACTGTTTCCTCGGTTTGGCTCATCGGATTCGGCGATACATCCAGCCGACGTTCACCTCTCTTGCCGAAGATGCCATGTCCATGCACGCTGACGAAATCGGCACTAAATTCGATCAAGTCGAGAAGCGCCTGAGCGAGATCAAATCCCAATTTCGAGAGAGCTGGGTCTCGGATTGCCAATACTGCAACGAGGTCCAGTGCCTGGTCTTGGAAATCAACTTCCCTGAGACGCCCGAAAAAGTGACTGTTTCCAGGGCAGCCTGCGCGCATTGCGACATGATCGCGCTGTCGGCTCCTGTGGCGCGCATTCTCTTCAGAGAGAACCTTAGGTCAGCCCTCCCGGAGATCATCAAGGCATATGACCTAACCGGCTAGTTTTCCCCGCCACCCCTGCTCCGCAATTCATCCCTGAATCTTATCTCCGACGCCATGCTCCTGAGTAACATCTATGAGATTATCCCAAGCGCGGATAAGTTTTCAGTCCAGACATTGCCCTACACTAAGGATCAACTCGACGAACTCCGGGCTGCTCATAACAGCAACTACTCTTTCTTTCGGCACGCGGACGAGATCATCGCGATCTGGATGGAGGGCAAACGCGAGCCGTTTGGCACGGATCGCACTATCGCTTGGAAAGATGCTCCCGAAATTTGTCACAGCGCGACGCGGCACCTACTTTTCCGCACTTTCATTCGCAAGTTGCCCGGCCGCGCGCCGCTTGATTTCGCCCCGCTCCGGTTTCTTTCCCAAAATAAAAAGCACGACCTTATTCGCGACTCGCTGCCGGAGTCGCTTAAAGATGTCGCGACCTATCGTCGCCTGATCGAACTCGATGTTCGACGCCTGAGCCGAGAGGAGACGCACATGCTGGGCGTGACGGTGAATATCGACCAGTTCTGGGGCTTATCCTTGAATGCCGCCGAGATGATCGCTCGCGGATTTGACCTGGCTGGGAGGCGAGTCACGGAAGCCAAACCCATTCCAGGTTTATCCAACCTCGTGGCGCCGGACGAGACAGTGATTGGCGAGGTTGAAAGCACCGATGGAAAAACCGTGGTGGTTCGGGATTCGGGTCAAACACGCCAAGTGGATGCGAGGTCCGTGCATCTTCGCCGTTGGCCTTACGACATTCTCGATTTTATCGAACATGAGGCTGGCTCGACGTTGCGCCAGCGGGTGGAGGCGGCGTGGCGTGGCGCTCCTCCACTCGCAAGCAACCCTGCTGAACTCCTAGCTGAACAAACCAGCGTAGTGAGCTATCTGCGCCAATGGTCGTTCGATGCAGCAGGTGGGATGAAGTTTACGGTGAACGCGTCGCCCATGGTCTGTGACTCGACTCTGGCGCTCCGCCCCACGGTATTTCGATTCGACCCCAGTCCAGGAGCTACCCACCAAAAGCCGGCATCCGGTCTCTTCAAACACGGCCCCTACGACGCACGACGCTTCACTCCGAAGTCTCCAAATGTTCTTGTGGTATGCGACCCGGCGTTTCGCGCCGGCTTCTCAAGTTTCGCCCACGCACTGGAAAACGGCGTAGCCGACAGCCGCTACTTTCAGCGTGGTCTGCGCGACCTCTACTCCTTGCACGGGATGAGTTGGCACTTTCTTGAGGTGCCGATCAACAATGCTCCGCGCTTACAGCAGGCTATCCAAACTCATCTTCAACAGGCTCGCGTGGACTACGATATAGCCTTCCTTCAGGGCGAGGAGGTGCGAGAGGGGGCGCAGGACAAAGATAACGGATATTTCGCAGCCAAAGCGTCCCTCATGGCCGCCGGCATACCAGTGCAGGCCGTCCTGCCGCACAGGACGCGGCTAAAGGGCGATGATCTTGGCAACATTCTCGGCAATCTTGCGCTGCAGGTGTATGCCAAAATGGGAGGCACACCTTGGACGGTCGAAAGCGCCGGGTCGGTCGATCATGAGATCGTCATCGGTGTCGGCCACAATTTGGAGCGCATGCCTACCGGCCAATCAAACCGCGTGGTGGGCATCACCACCGTCTTCTCAAGCGACGGAACCTTTCTTGTATCGCGAACCACCAACGCCGTGGCTTACGATAATTACTTCGATACGTTGCTGGAGGAGCTAACCCAAACGATTGAAACCCTCTCAGCTGACTATGCTTGGCGAAACGGCGCATCAGTTCGGATCGTGTTTCACGTCTTCAAGCCGATGAAGATGGTCGAGGTGCGAGTCGTCAGCTCGCTCATTGGTCGCTTCACTCGTTACAACATTCTGTTTGCGTTCGTTACGATAGCCTTGGAGCACCCGTATCTCCTCTACGAAAGCACATCGGGAAGTCCGCGCGACTTTCGTAATGTCCGGGCTCCTGACCGGTTAAAAAACGCTGTTATCGACCGCCATGCAGCACTCATACATCTGCGCGGGTCATCTCAGCGTCGGATCGCCACACACGGATATCCACGCGCGTCCCTTGTTCGCATACACCCCTCCTCTACATTCACCGACCTGCACTACATCGTGCAGCAAATCGTGGATTTTAGTCACCTGTCGTGGCGGACCTTCTTTCCGACATACATCCCGGTAACGGTGCATTACTCGAACCTGATCGCCGAAATGCTTCAGCGTCTCGGCAAAGTGCCGGGCTGGAACCCGGCGTGTCTTTCTGGCCCTCTCCGCAGGAAAAAATGGTTTCTTTAGAGCCTCCGCCAAATGGAACCGTCGCCCTTCATCAGTGAATTTAACCGCGTCTTACGCGGGCTCGACGCCAGCGACATTGGCTCCCTCCGATCGCGCGAACCCGATTGCATTCTAGCCTTGCTGGCATGTGCTCGAAACTCGCGGAAAGATGCGTGCGAGGCCCTATCGCCTTACTCCAACCGCAAAATTTCCGATGAAGCCGAGTGGGTCCATGATGACTTTCTTCTGTTCGCGTTTCTGTGCGTTTTGGTCCGGTTCGGCGATTTTCGTGAAACGGTCGAAAAGCTCGTTTCATTCCGTCGGCGCTGTGAGCAGAGCCGCAAGCTGACATTCCTTCAGGACGCCGAGCGGATTGCGCAATCCGACCAATTTACCGCGACCTCAATGTTCACGGTGGTAATCGCCGATCTTTTGGAACGACCGGTTAACGATCCTGCGGTGCTTCGCCAAGCCCATCAGGAAGCAGTCCAAAGTATGCACGGCCAACGCATCAATGCATTTGAAGAGGTGATTGCGTCACGGTGTCAGGAAGTAGTAGCGGAGCTTTCGATAAACTCCGAAATGTCATCTTCGGTGGTCGCCAGAAACCTCTGGAAAAGATGCCGTTTTGCGGCAGCAGCTATTTACTCCTCGTGTCTTGCGGTCGTTGCTATGGCCACAGTTTGGTTGGTTTGGCTTTACTTTTTTGGCAGCGAGGAGTCATCAACATGGGCCGAGAAGCTCATCGCTGTCGGAGCTACCGGCCTCGTCTTTCTCGTGTGGGCTTCACGACAACGAGTGCGCGTAGCTATCGCGCACTTTTTCGTTCGGGTGTTAACCGGTGCCGCTGGCTGTAGAGCGATGTGCTCTCTTGTTGGCACACACGAAAAATAACCTTTAGCCACGACGACTGCGCCTGAGCACTCAGAAATCCGAAATCTCTCACATGGAATACAAAACCCTCACCGATCTTTTCTCCGGACGCCTTTTTAAGATACCTGACTATCAGCGAGGCTACGCTTGGGAGACTAAGCAGCTCACTGATTTCGTGGAGGATCTGGATGCGCTCGTGAGCGACAACACGAGAGGTCGCATGCGCCACTACACGGGAACCATTGTCACGTATCAGGCCCCTGACAAGCCGGTCGAGACTTACGGAGTCACCAAAAAACTGGAGATCGTCGATGTGGTGGACGGCCAACAGCGGCTGACTACTGCCACGCTCTATCTGTCCGTGATCATCCGGAGGCTGCTCCAACGTGGGCAGACGGCCTTCGAAGCAGAAACCACCACATATCTTTTTGCCGGCCCGCTGGCCAAGGTGAGACTCAACAACAGCACCGGAGACTTCTTCCTCGATTTGTTGAAAACCGGTCGGGCCAACAATCAGGCCCTGTCTCCGCATGAAACACGGCTACAGCACGCGTGCTCTGTTTTTGAGCAGCACCTGAATAAAAAACTGCAGGCCACGGCAACCGACGTAGGCACGGCCTATCTGAAGCAGCTTTTTCACGCCATCACCTCTCAACTGGTTTTCACCTACTACACCATCTCAGAGGAATGCGAAATTGGCATGACCTTCGAGCTGATGAACTCGCGCGGAAAGAAGCTCACCGACTTCGAGCTTCTGAAAAACTACCTCATGCACTGGACCTCGCGCAACGTGGACGAAGCCGAACGAACTGCTCTTACCTCGCTCGTTAACAAGTGCTGGAAAAACGCCTACGTGAACCTCGGCGCGTGCGATGGAGATGAGGATCAATGCCTTCGCATCGCATGGACGCTACACTGCAACCACACCCCGAAAAATTGGGCGGGGTATGCTGGATTTAAGGAAGCCCCCTACATGCCACTGCGAGGCCTCTCCGACACGCGATCTGGTGAAGTCCGGCGGTTCATCGAGAGTTTTGTCGAAGGGCTCGCCGTTATCTCCAAACATTACGCTCAAATTTATACCGCCACGCCTGGTCACGAGGTCACGGAGCAAGAGTCGCTTTGGCTGAGCAAAATCCATCGCGTCGGCAACATCGCCAATTTCCTGCCGCTGATGGTCGCTGGCCGATTGGCCAGAGAAGCAAATCATGTCACCGAAGCCGAATACATCGCACTGCTTAAAGCCCTGGAGTGCTATGCGTATCGCGTGTTTGTTTATGAGGGAAAGCGCAGCAATGCCGGGAGCACGAATTTCTACCGCTGGGCCAAAGAGCTTTTCGAACGTGAACAGAGTATTACTAACATAACAAGCTGGGCATGGGCATTGGTGGAAAACTATTCACCCACATCCTCATTCCTTGAAACTGTTGCTAAGCCGTTTGGATGGTATCACCACCGGCGACTGCTCAATTACACTCTTTTCGAATACGAACTCCACTTGCTGGAGACGGAGGGCAAGAAGCCCCTTCCTGTTTTGTCATGGGATGATCTATCGGATACGACGCTTGAGCACATCTATCCCCAGACCCCTGACGAGCGTTCACACTGGAAAACCGTGTGGGATGAAATCTCCGCAGAAACCTACTTGCACGACATCGGGAATTTGGTGCTGACGCTCAATAATTCCAACTACCGTAACTTTGATTTTGATCGAAAGAAGGGCGTGGCTGGGCAACGAACGCCGTGTTATGCAGCGTCCGATATTCGTCAGGAGCGAAACGTCGCAGGTTATGCCGACTGGACTCCGACCGAAGTGGTTGAACGTCGGGAGGAGATGATTACCTGGATCATCGATCGATGGTCGGTGCCACCGAAGGCAAAGGTTAATGCGCCTCCCGAGGCCGCCTTTGAGGATGATGATGAATAACTCCGATTCACCGTTCCCGCTTTAGCGCATGAAGCCTAGCCTCGGATGGACGATGCTATCGCGTGACGAGATGCGCGCCGTCGAGCGCGCACTCGCCAACGGCGAACATGATACGCGCGATGAAATCGGATTCCTCCTTCTCCACCAAGGTTTCGCGGACCGCTTTTTCCCCGGCACCTCGGTCTTGCACACCCGACTGCGCTACGTCCTGTTCGTGCCTTGGCTCTATGAAGACTTGGCGAAATCGAAGAAAAGCGGCCGTGATCTCGGCAGCCTGTTGCGCGAGCAGATGCTGGTCCTCGCGCGGAGATTAAAGACCCTCGGCGACAAACAAACTGGCGTCATCGGCGGCGATTTGGTGGGCGAAGGGCGACTCTCGTCGCAGCCTCCCAACCTCGTCTATTGGTCGGCGTTGAAGAGATGGGAGCTACTGCTGCCGGGCATCGCGACATCGAACGATGCGCTCAGGCGCATCCAGCTCAGGGGTCGCCGTGAACACCTCGATGACGATGGCACGCCCCTCGACCCGGATGAGGAGCTTGATGTGTTTTGCGGTCTGCCTCCGCCACCGACGGACTGGGATGTCGAGAGTAAGCCGCTTTCGTTTAAGATTCCTGGGAATGAGCGGAAGTTTTTAAGAGACAAATTGCGCGTTCTTCTTCGGCCGGATGGTCAGCCTGCCCTGTTGTCGAAAATCGTCGCGGCCAAGGCCACTTTCCCCAGGAACGCAGACGCGGGCTTGCCCAAAGTGCTGGACGACTATGCCGACGCAGAGGACCAGCGCGCACTCGCCGTGGCACGAGATGCGGCGCACCTCGCCGCCATCGGCCGGATGATCTACGGCGCACTCGTCGAGTGGCGTCGTGAGCAGGATGGCGTATCCACGAATGCCCGATTCCGCTCCGGTCTGGATGCGGGCATACAGAAATTCGGCGACGCAGCCGCACGCTGCGACCTTGGTGAGGTTTACCGCTTTGTGCCGAACATACCGGACATCGTGCGCAACGTGTTATCCGAGACCCAAGGCTACGTGCACGCCGGGGTGGCCGGAAACTTCCAGTCCTTGCTCGCGGTCTATCGGCTGGCTGAGGAAAAGCGGAAGGGCGCTCGACGAGCCCGGCTCGGCGAGACGGGACACTCGAAGGACAGGCGGGCGGATTGGCTGCCCGAGCGGCACAAGACACCGCCTCTGCACTACCGGTGGGACGTGGTCTACGACATGTTGGACGACCTTAACGGAGAGGTCGCGTGATGAATCCTCAGCTTCCGTGGATTTCCTTTTGTGAGGTGCTGTTACCTGAGCCCGGGTGGCGGGTGGACCACGCTATTCTCGCCACCTACTCGGCCGATCTGGTGGTGTTGGTGTCGGCCTTGGTATCGCTTTCCGGCCGTGATCTTGATCAACGAGGTAAATGCACGCGGGTGGATCTGATCCGTGCGATGGATTCGCTTCGTGGACGGGTGCGCATCCTCGCCCAAGCGGGACGCATTTCACTGCCCAAGACACCACCTCAGATTCTCGGTCTCTTGGACGAGTTCGTGCGCGAGGTGAAGTGCAACGAGGAGTTTCAGTCCTGGCACCCCAAAGCGACCTTGGTCCGCTACGTTTCGGAAGAACACCCGGGGGAAGTGCGATGGCGTCTCTGGATTGGTAGCCGTAACCTGACCCGAGCGAGAAATTGGGAGTCTGGGATCGTTTTGGTTAGTAGGTCCAACGGACGCGGCGACACGATTCCCGGAATCGGCGAGCTGGGTCGCGAACTGGCCTACCGGGCGGGTTTGCAAAGTTTGAGCGCCGCTGCGGTCGAAGCCGAGCTGGCCGGCGTCACTTGGGATTGCCCGCCGGGCGTGGACGTGCGTTCGGTGCGGTTTCTTGGACCGAAGTTGAACCAAGGTCTGCCAGCGTGCATCCCGGCTCTCGAAGAAGTATGGCTGATCTCCCCTTTCATGGATCGCGAGACGGTCCGCACGATTTCGAACTGGGGAACCGGCGGGACTAAGCGAACCCTGCTCTCCATCCCGAGCACGCTGGATGAAATCGCCGCTACCGGCGACTGGTCGCAGCTCAGAGAACGGTTTGAGGAGGTCTTTTGCTTCGACGCACCGATCCTCTCGGCGGAGGGACTCGATCCCTTGGATGACCAGCCGTCAGAAGAGAGCGAACTCATAGACGGGGAGGATCCGCCGCCTTCGGGACTTCACGCCAAGTTGATCTACTGCGCCTCAGGCAAACGACGGCAGCTCTGGCTGGGCAGCGCCAACGCCACGGGGAGAGCTTGGGGCGGAAGAAACTACGAGGTCGTGGTCGAAACCGAAATTTCCAAGGATCAGGCAGAGGCGTTTCGCTATTTCCTGCGCTCCAGTCGGGCATACCAGCCGCCAGCCACCCCAAGCGAAAAGGATGAGGTTGCGGAACTGCTGGAGGCCCATCGCAACAGAGTCTGTGGTAACTGGCACCCGACGCAGCGCGTCGAGGGTGAGTGCGTCGAAGTCTTCGCGGGCAGTCTCGACCCGGTGCTCGATCCGTCGATCAAACTCGAAGTCGCATCATTGGGAGGCGGCTGGAAGCCATGGCCGAGAGACGGCGACAGTATAACCCTCGGCGAGATACCCTTGGCGAAGCGCAGCCATTTCATCCAGGTGCGACTCGTGAGCGGCGATAGGATGTGTGTTTGGATTCAGCTGGCCCCGTTCGATCCGCCGCTGGCCGAGTCCCGCAACCGCGCCGCCATAGCCCAGTATCTCACCCCGCAGGCCTTTCTGCTCTGGTTACGCAGCCTGCTCGATCAGAATGCAACTTCTACCCAGGGGACGGACTGGGACTCGCCCGACGAAAAGGATCCCGGCGGCAACCCTCAGGAAACCGAGAAAAAGAAAACTACCGCAGACGAGATAATCACTATCGAGGAGATTCTTCGGGCTTGGGCGCGAGACCCGCGGAGCCTGGACGAAGCAGACCGTAAAATGATGCTCTACCTCACGCAAATTGAGCAGTATGCTCGTGAATCAGGCAAAGCGGAGGAGGCCGATCAGCTCCGCGATTTTTTTGAGACTTGGAGCGTCATCTCCCGCGAACTGCGCGGCACCGCCGAATGAGCCGGGAGCCCAAACCTTTTCAATTGGCGACAGCCAATGCCGCTCTCGATGCCCTGAGAGCGCCGGGCGGCCCTCGTAAATTTTTAGTAGCGGACGAGGTAGGCCTGGGGAAGACCATGGTAGCGCGTTCCGTGATCGACCAGATGTCCGAAAAGAAGAGGAAGCCGGGGGTTGTCTTCTACGTCGCGAGTAACACCACCAGCGCGCACCAGAACCAAATGCGTCTGCTTGAGTTTCTGGCCCCTGAAGAGCGCGAAGACTCCTGTGCCAAGATCGACCGGCTGACCCTGGCCGCGAATCCGTCGAAGCGCCCCAAAACACCAAGGATTCAACTCTACACGCTAACGCCGGCCACTTCGATCCCCCTCTCAAAAGGGCCGGGAGGATTGGGCAAGGTCGATGAGCGCGCCCTGATCTACCTTCTCATCGCCGGATACTTCCCTTCACTCGCGAGCGGCCGGGAAGAGCGGATTTTGAGGGCGGTGCTTCAAGGGCGAGCGGGCAACGATGGATGGAACAAGGCCTTGTCGCGCCAAAGGGAAATTGAAGCCGTAAGCGGAGTGAGGAAGGCATTTTTTACCGCGATCGAGTCAGATGACAAACTGGGTGTGAGGGAGGTAAATAGCGCGACTTTGGGCGAACTATTTTCCGCTGCACATGAGTCTAGAAAAACGGGCAGATTGCTTGGCAGGTTAAGGAATGCGTTAGCAGTGGCAGCCCTGTATGACATCCATCCAGACCTCGTGATTTTTGATGAATTTCAAAAATTCCGCGAGGTGCTGATAAGTCCCCCGGATTCCCGGGCCGATGCGGTGACGAAAAGACTGAGAGGGGAGTCTGGGCCGAACCGTCCCGCCGTTTTGCTCCTATCCGCGACTCCCTACCGGCACTACACCTCGCGCCGCGATGAGAAGGGGGGCGCTTCGCACTACACCGAATTTTTCGAGCTGATTAAATTCCTGTTTGGCACGGATGAGACTGAACCGAGGCAAATCGAAGATGAGCTGACCAAGTTTCGAGAACAAATGCTGCTGCCGCAGCCGAACTTCGCCGAACTGGAACAACTCAAACAAGGTCTCGAACGCCGACTCCGCCCGGTGATGAGCCGCACGGAGCGGAAGCACGCAGCCAAGGGCTCGTCGGATGCTTACTCACGCACGATTTCTGCTAAGATTCAGACTGAGGACATTAGGATGTTCAAACACTGGGCGGAGCGCTTGCGCTCGGTCGCAGCCGACAAGCCGCGCGCGATCGGACTGGCGGCGCGCTTGGTCCTCGGCGACTGCACCGTGATGCGTGAAGCCAAGAAGGAACTGCGCGGCGCGATCAAACAAGATCAATTGGACCGAGCCCGGATCTATGTCGACGCCGGCGGCGTGCGCGCCGAGACGATCAAAGGGTTGGCGGCGCCAGCGGCCTATGCCGCGGCGAAAGCCCTCGTCGCCGCAAAAGTGGGGCCGGCATCGGAGACGCGTGCGCTGGCCGCCGCTGTGTTAAAGGC
>JAIYBI010000019.1 GCA_027488595.1 Opitutaceae bacterium
CGGCACCGCCACCTTCACCGGTGCCGAGACGCTCGCTTCTCTCGCCGGCTCGGGTGCCGTCACCGCAACCGACCTCACCGTCACCACGCTTAACGGCAACGCCACCATCAACAGCTCCGGCCTCGTCACCGCTTCGAATGGCAGCTTCAGCGGCAACCTCGCCACCGGCGCGCTCACTAAGACCTCGAACGGCACGCTCACCCTCTCCGGCCAGAACGCCACCCCCGGTCCCATCATCGTGAACCAGGGCACTCTCGCCCTCGCCAACGCCACCAACACCCTCGCGAACAACGCCGCCCTCACGCTCAACTCCGGCGCGTTTATCAACATCGCCTCCAACACCGACACCGTCGGCACCTTCACCAACAACGGCGGCACCCTCAACGGCAACGGCACCCTTAGCGCCACCACCTACACCCTCACCGACGGCGCGGTCATCAACGCCAACCTCGGCAACGGCACCGCCACCGCCGTCGGCCTCGTTCGCCTCAACGCCTCGACCGGCACCGGCACTTTCACCATCCTCAATGGCGGCGAGCTCCGCGGCGTCGGCATGGTCGTCGGCGGCGACCTCATCGTCACCAACGGCGGCACCATCGCCCCCGGCGCCAGCCCCGGTATCGCCAACGTCGTGGGTAACTGGATACACAACGGCTCCTACGCCGCCCAGCTCGCCGGCCTTGGCGGCGCCGGCGCGGTCAACGGCCACGATCAGATCGTGGTCGGCGGCAGCATCACCCTCAACCCCGCCACCAGCAGTCTCGATATCCAGCGCGACGGCCTCTTCGTCGAGCCCGCCCGCGCCGATGCCTTCCGCGTCGTGGTCGGGGATCTCACCGGCCAGCAATTCGCCTTCGTCACCAGCCAGTTCAGCACCGGCCTCGTCCTCGATCTGGTGGACGGCACGCTCTACGGCACCGGCCTCGCCGCCTTGCCTGGTCTGAATCCCAGCAAGCGTGTGGACATGACCCAGTTTCCGGGCCTCAACGCCAATTCGCAAGCAATCATCGGCGCCATTCAGGGCGATGCCTTCGCGGCCGACACCACCGGTGGCGTCGCCAACAACAATGGCGTGCAGTTCCGCTCCAACAACGGCTCGGGCGCGGTCATCAAGGCGCTCGTCTCCTCCCCGGCCGGTGCCATCGCCGCCGCCAACGCCGCCTCGCCCGAGAGCTTCGCCGGTGAGAGCGACTACGCCATCCGCGCCACCCGCAACTACGCCGAGACCGCCCTCAACGCCGCTCCGGTTATCCAGACCAGCGAGTATAGCGTCTTCGCCGCCTACACCGGCATGAGTGCCGCCACCAGCAGCTCCCAGAATCAGGCCGACTACGATCTCGCCAGCTCCGGTGCCGTCCTCGGTGCCTCGGCCTATGTCGGCTCGGATCTCACCGTCGGCGCGTTTATCGCCATTGATTCCGGCAGCGTGGATTCCACCTATCGCAACGCAGACATGAAGGGCTTCGCCTACGGCCTGTTCGCGGATTACAACTTGAACGAGGAGCGCACGCTCGCCCTTACCGCCGGCCTGAGCCTCGGCACCTACGACAGCGATTCCTCACGCGCCTCCGCCGTTGCCGGTGGTCCCCGTGCCCTCACCAATGGCGTCAACAGCAGCGCCTCCGGCTTCGCGCTCGGTCTGCGTTACGATGCGATCAAGACCGCCGACTACGGCCTCTCGCCCTACATCGGCGTGAACTATTCGTCGGCCAACTCCGATCGCTTCACGGAGACCGGTGCCCTGGATGCGATGGAGGTCCAGTCCATTGACTACACCAGCTTCCAAGGCGAACTCGGCGCGCGCGGCTACGTGATGGTCACGGAAAAATTCTCCCTCACCGGCGGCTTGGGCCTGACCCAGGAGTTTGGCGACGACGAGAATCGTGTCACCGCTCGCATCGCCAGCGGCACCACGCCCTTCACCGTCACCTCGCCCGGCTTCGGTGCCACCACCGTCTCGGCCAACATTGGCGTGAACTACGCCATCACCGAAGCCCTCTCGGTCGGTGCCGGCTACAAGGCCAGCCTCATCGCCGACGGCGACAACGCCTCCTCCGTCTTCATTGGCGGCGGCGTGAAGTTCTGATCCAAGGCGAACTGCCAGCAAAAGGCCGCACGGGAAACCCCGTGCGGCTTTTTTCATTTTGGTTCGCGCGGCCGTCGCTCAGGCCATCAAGTTCCGCAGCGCCTGCAGGTATTTTTCCTGCGTGCGGCTGATGATGTCGGCAGGCAGGTGCGGCGCGGGCGGCTGCTGGTTCCACTTGATCGCGAGCAGGTGGTCGCGGACGAATTGTTTATCGTAGCTCGGCGGCGAGCAGTCGGTGCGATAACCGTCCGCCGGCCAGTAGCGCGAGGAATCGGGCGTGAGCACTTCGTCAATCAGCACGAGGTTTCCGGCGGCGTCGGTGCCGAACTCGAACTTGGTGTCGGCCAAAATCATGCCGGCGGCGCGGGCGCGTTCGTGGCCGAAGGCGTAGAGCGCGAGGCTGGCGGCCTTCACTTTTGCATAGAGCGCGTCGCCGACGATGGCCGCGCCCTGTGTGTCGTTGATGGGGGCATCGTGCTCGCCCTTGGGCGCCTTGGTCGTGGGCGTGAAGAGCGGGGAAGGCAGGCGGTCGGCCTGGCGTAGTCCGGCGGGCAATACATGGCCGCAGACCTCGCCGGTTTTTTGGTAGGAAGACCAGCCGCTGCCGACGAGGTAGCCGCGCACCACGCACTCGATGGCGAGGGGTTTTAACTTTCGCACGATCATGGAGCGGAGCTGGAGATCGCGGTCGGTAATGCCTCGGCGGGCGAATTCACCGGCCTGGTCGGACAGGAGGTGGTTGACGATGAGATTACTCGTGCGGGCAAACCACCAGTGGCTCATCTGGGTGAGCACAATGCCCTTGCCGGGGATGCCGTCGGGAAGGATGACGTCGAAGGCGGAGAGCCGGTCGGTGGCGACGAGCAGCAGGGCGTCGCCGAGGTCGAAGATTTCGCGGACTTTGCCGGAGGCGATGCGCGGGAAGGGCACGCCGTTGATGTCGGTGCGGGCGTGGGCGGGCAGGGCGGCGGCGATATCGGCGTAGGTCATGCGAGACGCCACGAAAGCAGGGCGACACGGGAGCGGAACACAAAAAACCCGGCGAGCCGAAATCGCCGGGCCCCATTCCGGCCTGATTTGGGGTTGAGGTAGGCGCCTTCGATTTGAGGGCGTAACCCCTGGGCTCGCCAGGTTCATCTACCGGCTTGCAGTTCGCTTATCGCCGAGCGGCGCCGGTGGGAAGCGAGCGCATCCCCGCCCGCCTCGTCGTCCCCACCTTACAAAACCGTCACTTCTCTCGAAGCGGCGGTTTTTTGTTTGCGATTCGGCCTGCCGCCTCGCGTTTCTTCGTCATCTTGCCGCTTCCGCGACCCACGGTGATCCCACCGCCTCGTTTCGATCACCCCCGCTCCACTCCCACCTTATGAACACCACCTCCTCCCGCTCCGTCTCCACCCGCCACGCCCGCCGCCTCCTCGCCGCCCTCCTCCTGCTCCCCGCATCCGCACTTCACGCCCAGATCATCACCACCGGCGACGTCACGGCCGGAGTCACTAACCCGACTTGGGATCTCGGAGGCAACTTGGTCGTAGGAAATAGCGCGGCCGGCAATCTCACCCTCACCACTGGCGGAACGATCAACAGCGTCGGTGGCGTCTTGGGTCAACAGAGCGGCGTGACCGGGCAGGTGAATGTCACCGGCGGCCTGTGGTCGGATACGGGCCTGTTTTCAATTGGCTTCGCGGGCACGGGTAACCTTACCCTCTCCGGCGGCACAATCACCAATTCAGCCGCCGTGTTTGTCGGCGCCATCCCTGGAAGCACCGGCGTCCTGAATGTCAGTGGCGGAACGGTCGATACAACGTCCGACTTGCGGATCGGAAATGCCGGCTCGGGGACCATGAACCTCTCGAATGGATCGATTCTCGCGAGCAACAGTTATATAGCAACGCAATCTGGAAGCATTGGCGTGGTCAACATGACTGGAGGCAACTGGACAAGCTCAGGTGATTTGTGGGTGGGCTTTAACTCCGCCGCGACCGTCACTATCTCTAACGGCAACGCCTCCGCCAGTAGGGTCATTCTCGCCGCAAGCAACGTTGCGTCAACCGGCGCGCTCAACCTCACCGGCGGCACCCTCGTCACCGGCAACGTCTCCGAAGGCACGGGCAACGGCACCGTCACCTTCAACGGCGGCACGCTCCGCCTCAACGGCAACCAAACCGCCCTCTTCTCCGGCTTCGGGACCGGCGATGTCACCCTCGTCGGCCCCGGCGGCGGCACGATCGACACCCAAGCCTTCACCGTCGCCACCGGCTATGCCCTCACCGGTAACGGTTCCCTCACCAAGCAAGGCAACGGCACCCTCACTCTCAC
>JAIYBI010000061.1 GCA_027488595.1 Opitutaceae bacterium
CCTGGGCGAGCGAGGCGGCGGCGGCGGGCTTCTCGTCGAAGGAGGCGAAAACCTCGGAGAGCGGGCGGTTGTCAAAGGCGTGGTCGAGGACGGGGCGGATCTCGGCAAAGGGAACGGGCGGGACGGTGTTGCGGAGTTTGCGCAGCTCGAGGATGAGGCCGGAGGGGAGGGCGTCGGGCCGCATACTGAGGAGCTGGCCGGCCTTGATGAAGGCGGGTCCGAGCTCCTCGAGCGCCATGCGCAGGCGCACCCACGGCGGCAGGCGCTCGGCCGGGCGCGGCAACATGCGCTGCAGGAAACCGGCGGGCAGCTCGATCTGGTCGAGCAGGTCGGTGAAGCCGTAGCGGGCGACGACGCTGGTGATCTCCTTGGCGCGGACGGCGTGGGAGAGGATGTTGAACGGAATCACGTCGGCATCACGGCTCGCCGTTGCGGGTCGGGGCGGGCGGCGGGTTGGCGGCGGCCTCGAGCACGGCGACACGGGCTTCGAGGGCGGTCAGGCGGGCGGTGACGGCGGCATCCTGGCGGTGGAGGATCTCCTGCACCTTCACCGAGGCCTGGGCGCTCATCTCCTCGAATTCACGGCGGCCGCGCTCGGCGATTTTCTCGGCGATGATGCGGGCGTCGTCGGCTTTGATTTTACCCTGGCGCACGTAGTCGTCGAGGGCGTCCTGGACTTTTTCCTTGGTGATGACGGCGGCCCCCACGCCGGCGAGGAGGGTTTTTTTAATGGTGTCGATCATGGTGGGGAAAAGGTAACGCGATGAAACGGACGCCGCAAGCGCGGGGTTTGACGAAAGGGTGACGTGGGCTGAACGAAGCACACCCCGGCAGGTTGCGGGCTTAAAACAGGGCGACGGTGCGGAGCGTCGTCGTTGCGCTCTGCGCTATCTGGCGGCGACTTACTCCGTCTCCGAGAAACTGCAGAGGGCGTGCACCGCCAGCCCGGCCGCGCGGAGTTTTTCCGAGCCGCCGAGCTCCGGCAGGTCGATCACCGCCGCCACGCCCACCACTTCTGCGCCGAGCGAACGAATCAGGCTCGCCGCCGCCAGGACCGTGCCGCCGGTCGCGATGAGGTCGTCCACGATCAGCACCCGGTCGCCTGCCTTGCACGCGTCCTCGTGGATCTCGATCGAGGCCTTGCCGTATTCGAGCGCGTAGTCCGCGCCGACGGTGCGGAAGGGCAGTTTGCCTTTCTTGCGCACCAGCATGAAGGGCTTGTGAAGCTGATACGCGAGCGCGCCGCCCAGAATGAAACCGCGCGCATCCACCGCCGCCAGCAGGTTCACCCCGAGTCGCGTCGCATCGAGGGAAAAACTCTCCACCATCACGCGAAATGCCTCAGGGTCATGAAACAGCGTGGTGACGTCGCGGAAGTTGATTCCCGCATGAGGCCAGTTGCGCACCGTGCGAATCTTTGACTTGAGGTAGAGTTCGGTGGAAGAGGGGGACATAGAGTAAAACCCGAAAGCTTGTCGGCCCGCGCCGCTCTCGGCGAGCCCGCTTTCCGTCCGCCCGAATCCTATATCACCGGCGATTCCGGGCGCAGCGGGCCCGCCGTGTGCAGCGCCCCGGCCCGCGCGTGAACGTGTCCCAACAGCTCCGTGTGTTCGACCGCTTCGTGGTCGTCGGAGTGAACCAGTCCGGCGCCGAAGGGCGGGGCGTCATCCGCGCCGTCCGCCCAGTGCGCCCACTCGATGCCCACCGTGCGCCGATCACGGCAGGCCGCCACCAAGCCTTCGCGTCCCGCGCGTAGCAAACGTTCCAGCCGCGTCGGTCCGGTGCCGTCGCGCACCGGCAATGCGCGGAAATCCCCGTGGCTCAACCCGCCGCCCGTGACCCACTGCGGCATGGCATCACCCGCTCCCGCCGCCGCCTGCGCCGCGAAACCGCCCGCGTGGAGCCGCCACGAGGCGACGTCCATATCCGGCCACGCCCCCGCCAAACGCACGCCCTCAGGCGGCGGCGCCGCGAATCTGCACCCGAGCACGAGGTGCTCCGGATCGTGCCGCCGTAGTGCTGCACCCACTACTTGAAAATACCTCCGGGCGGCCTCCTTTGCGAAGCGCCGCGCATCCCCGGCGAAGGCCTCTCCGCCCACCGCCCGCCCTTCGCGAGTCCACTGGCGCAGGTTTTCCCGGTGTTGCAGTGGCAGGCCCCAGGCACGTCCGAGGACCTCCGGCGATGCGCCGGCACCGTGTCCCGCCAGCACGAACTCCCACGCTGCGTGATGCGCCGCCAGGGCCGGCTCCAGACTCAGGCAAACTTGCAGCAGGGTCAGCCCGGCCGTGCCTTCCGCCGCGCCCCAGCCGGGTGCGTCGTCGGTGAACCAGCCCACCAGCTCGCGCCGTCCCGACCAAGGCGCGGTCACCGCCGCTGCATGGGCATCCGCTGCCGCCGGCCACAGGGTGTCGAACACATCCGGCAAACGCACCCCGGGCCCATGGATCAACGCCACCCGGGCCCGGCAAAAATCCGCCTGCGCCGTGAAGTAGAATCCTTTCTCCACCAGCCCCGCATCCGCCCACGGCCCCACCGTGTCCACCCCCCAGGAGTGCAGTCGCGTGGCGGTGCTGCGTTCCCAGGCTTCGTCCCCCGGCCCGTAGAGCCGCTCCACCGTGCGCGCATAGGCGCTCCGCAATACCGGCACCGGCCCCGCCCGCCCGTGCCGGTTCACGCCGGCGACCGCGCGCAACAGCATCGGCTCGTCCTCGGGGGTGAGCAGCCACCAGGTCCCGTTCGCAGCCTGCCCGACCCGGAAAAAACCCGCCCGCCCGCGCAACGTATCCATACGAATATCCGCGAAAATCGGACGATGCGTTTTTTCCCGGGAGGCGGCCATGTGTTCTGTGTCGCCTACCCAACACCGCACCCGCTTCCGGCTCCACTTTTTTCTGAGGTTCAATCGCCATTCGACTTTGCGTCCTTCGTGGCGGACGCTCCGCGGATCTCTCCATGTCCACGCCCGCCGCCCATTCAGCGACTCCCTCGGTCGCGCAACCCGACGCCAAACAGCCCGCGCCCGACTCCCCGTGGCGGCTCGGTCTTGCCGGTGCGCGCGCCAACCTTGTCCCGGGCATCTGTCTTCAACTTTTCGCCCTCGCTCTCCTTGGCGCCTACTATCTGCACGAGCCTTCCCGCGCCGCTCTGGAACGGCTCGCCACGTTTCGCGTTGAGGTCGGCGTGCCTTTCGACGCCGTGTCCACCGCGCTCTTCGGCGCGATCATCCCGTTTATAGTCCTGAGAATCGGTGCATCCACCCGCGGTCGCTACGCCTTCCCGCAGATGGCGCTCATCACCGCGTTTTGGGCCTACAAGGGCGTCGAGGTTTCCTACTTCTACAAGTTTCAGGCTTGGCTTTTCGGCGAGGGGCACTCCGCCGCGACGATCATTTTAAAAACACTCTTCGACCAATACGTTTACTGTCCCATCGTCGCGATTCCGGTCACGTGGCTGGTCTACACGTGGGCTGAACACCGCTATGACTCCGCCTTCATCGCGCGCGAGGTTCGCCGCCCGGGCTTTTACGCGCGCTGCGTGCTCCCCGTCCTCATTGCCAACTGGGGCGTCTGGACGCCCGCCGTCGCCATCATCTACCTGCTGCCCACCGCCCTCCAGCTTCCTATGCAGAACATCGTTCTCTGCTTCTTCACTCTGCTGCTCGCCACCATCACTCGCCGGACGGCTCCTTAAAAAAGCTTTCTCGCACCTCTTTCCCTTACTCTTTCCCCCGCCGATCGAGGACCATGGTGCCCTTCCTGACGAAAAAGTGAGAGAAAGAAGGAAGAGAAGGATCACCCTCGGAGCCGCCGCCCCCTCTCAGGAATATCCCGCCGCCGTCGCGCCTCCCAACTCCAGCGCGTTTTTCAGCCAAGCCTTTGCCCGGCGCGTATATTCACTTAATCTTCCTCCCATGTTTGCCGCTTTTGCCCGTCCCTTTCGTCTTCTGATTCTCGTTCTCGTCGCGCTCTGCCCGCTCGCGCCCGCCGCCCGCGCCCAGGTCGAGGCCTCGCTCGTTGCCCTCAAATCCACCTTCCGCGCCGACGCCCCCGTCGTCGTCGGCCTGCGTCTCACCCACGCTCCGCATTGGCACACCTACTGGCGCGAACCCGGCACCGGCCTGCCCACCACCCTCGCCTGGGATCTCCCGCGTGGCTGGACCGCCGGCCCCATCCAGTGGCCCGCCCCCCTTCGTGTTTACGACACCGCCAAAAACCTCGCCGGTAACGGCTATGAGAACGTCATCTACCTTCCCGTCACCCTTACGCCTCCGCCCGGTCTTGCCGCCGACACGGCTGTCACGCTCCGCGCCAAAGCCGAGTGGCTCATGTGCAAGGATGTCTGCGTGCCCGGCTCGGCCGACGTTTCGATCACCCTCACGCCCACCGCACCCGGAGCCATCACCGCCGCCAATGTCACCGATTCGCCCGAGGGCGAGGCCCTGCTCCAAACCCTCGCCGACCTTCCGCGTCCGCCGCCGGCCGGGTTTGCGGCCACCGCCTCCCGTTCCCAAGGCTCAAAAATCATCCGCCTCCACTATAATGCCGCCGCCGCGCCTGTCGGCGAGCCGTGGTTCTTCGCCGCCGACGCCGCCATCGCCTACGAGCAAGCCCAGCCCCGCTCCGCCACCTCGCCCGAACGCACCGTCATTGACCTGACCGTTTCCGACTACGCCGACCCCGCTCTCACCCGCCTGCAAGGCGTGCTCACTTTCGCCTCCGGCCCCGCCTACACGCTCGACCTCCCCGTCGAAACTTCGCCCGCCGCCGCCATTGGGAATCCGTCATTAGGTCACGCAGGGCGGGATGATTCCGCCTCAGGCGGCGTCGCCAACGCCCCACTCGCCCCGCTCCTCCTCCTCGCCTTCGTCGGCGGTCTCATCCTGAACCTGATGCCCTGCGTCTTCCCCGTGCTCGGCCTCAAGGTCATCGGCTTCGTGCAGCAAGCCGGCTCCGATCGCAAAAAAATCACCGCCCACGGCCTCACCTTCACCGCCGGCGTGCTGCTCTCCTTCTGGGTGCTCGCCGCCGTGCTCGCCGTGCTCCGCGCCGGAGGCGACAAACTCGGCTGGGGCTTCCAGCTCCAGAATCCCGCGTTCGTCTTCACCCTGGCCGCCATCGTGCTCGCCTTCGCCTTGAATCTTTCCGGCGTATTTGAATTCGCCCTACGCGCCACCGCCATCGGCGGCGGCCTGCAGCAAAAGCAGGGTCTCGCCGGCTCCTTTTTCACCGGCGTGCTCGCCACCGTCGTCGCCACTCCGTGCAGCGCACCCTTCCTCGCGCCCGCCCTTGGCGCCGCTCTTTCGCTGCCCGCCGTGCCGAGCTTCGCCGTGTTTACCGCCATCGGCCTCGGCCTCTCCACGCCCTACCTCGTGCTCGCCGCCTTCCCCGCCGCGCTGCGCATCCTGCCCCGCCCCGGCATGTGGATGGAGACGCTCAAGCACGGCATGGCCTTCCTGCTCTACGGCACCGCCGGCCTGATGCTCTGGATCCTTGCCGGCCAGCTCGACGCCGATGGTCTGCTCACCGCCGTGCTCGCCCTTACCGGCCTCGCCTTCGCCCTCTGGCTCTACGGCCACGCCACCGCCCCCTCGGCCAAACCCCGCCGCGTCACGATGATCGTTTCGCTCGCCCTCGCCGCCGCCGCCTTCGCCTACGGTTGGCCCCGGGAAAAAGCGCCGGACGACATCGTCTGGGAGCCCTGGAGCGCGGAGCGCGTCGCCGCCCTGCGTGCCGAAGGTCGCCCCATCTACGTGGATTTCACCGCCCGCTGGTGCTTCACCTGCCAGACCAACAAAAAAGCGATCTTCCACGGCCCGGGTTCGGGTGAAGTGTTAAAAACTTTCCGCGATCGCAAAGTCGCCACCCTGCGCGGCGACTGGACCAACCGCGACCCGCTCATCACCGCCGAGCTCGCCCGTTTCCAACGCGCCGCCGTCCCCTTCAACCTCGTCTACCTCCCCGCCGCTCCCGAGCCCAAAATCCTCCCTGAGCTCCTCACGCCGAGCATCGTCGTGGGTGCGTTTTCGTCCGAGTAGTCAGCCGCGCCGGAAACTTCTCGGCAGAAACCTCCAAGAACGCGCCGGCTACATGACGGGGATTTTCCCGCGCCGTTTTACGCGATGCCTTGCGTGATACTGTCGGGATTCTCGTCGGGCCCCCGACCATCGGTTGGGGCTACACCTTCGATTTGAGGTGGCGCGGAGCCGCCGCCGTGCCCGCAGTGCGCGCCGCGAAGCGGCCGGTGCGGAGGAAGACGCGGACTTGGTCAATGGGCTCGCGGGGGTATTGGAGCCAGGTGTGGGAATACGGCAGCACGCAGTGGTCCGCCATGCCCTCGAGCCGCGTGGCGGCGACCGGAACCTTGCCGTCGTCGGGGCCGGGAATCCACGCGGAGAAGAGAGGGTTCAAGCTGCGGTCGCCGGCGATGATGCCGAGCTGCGCATGCGAGTTCCAAGGGCCGAGTTTCGTCGGGAAGGCGTCGGCGGCCTGGGTGCCGAGGCGGCGGCCGTTCACGCCGGTGAAGGCTCGGAAGAGCCACCAGTCGCCGATGCGATCCACCAGCGGTGTGCCTTGGTGGGGCGGCGCGAGCATCACCACGCGGGAGAGGTTTGCGGGGGCGTGGCCGCCCGCCACCCAGGCGCGGAGCACGATGCCACCCATCGAGTGTGTCACGAAGTGCAGACGGGGTGTGTTGGCCGGAGTGATGTCGCGGGCGGCGAGTTGGGCGGGAAGCCACTCGTTCGCGAGGGTTTCAAGCGGGACGCGGGTAGAGGGGTAGCCGAGGTTGACGACGTGGTAGCCGTCGCGGGTAAGGGCGCGCTCGATGCGGGTCATGGACCATTTGCCGAGACCGAGACCGTGGAGGAGGACGACGGTGTCGGGCGCCGGTGCGGCGGCGATGGAAGCAGTGCATTGAGTCACGACGAGGACGGCGGCGGTTGCGAGAGTGAGCAGGCGGCGGAGCACGGGGAGGACGGCGGGCGAAAATCAGATTCCGGAAGTTAACCACGAAACACACGAACTACACGAAAGAGCGGAAACGGACGGCGAACTTTAGACTGCGGACGGTTCGCTCGGCTCTCACCGCTACGTGAGCAAAATCCACGGCACTCGGTATGCTTGTGGCTCCGTTTTCGTGTGTTTCGTGTGTTTCGTGGTTAAACTTCTGCGTATGCCTTCTCCTGCGTAGCTTCGGCTTACAGGCTGTCGAGGTCTTTGAGGATTTCGCGGGGGCTGGAGCCGTTTTCGGGGCCGACGATGCCGCGTTCCTCCATGAGGTCCATGATGCGGGCGGCGCGGTTGTAGCCGATGCGGAGGCGGCGTTGCAGCGTGCTCGTCGAGGCGCGTTTGGTGGCGCGGAGCACGGCGAGGGATTTTTGGTAAAGCTTCTCGTCGTCGGCATCCTCGCCGGTGGCGGCCTCCTCTTCGTCGTCGTTGTCGGGGTTGGAGGCGGCGTCGTCGTCAATCTGGTTTTGCACCGACTGGGCGTATTTGGGAGGGCCGTTGCGTTTGAGGAATTCGACGAACTCGGTGACCTCTTCGTCGGATACGAAGGCACCTTGCGCGCGGACGAGGCGGGAGCTGCCCGGGGGCGAAAAGAGCATGTCGCCGCGGCCGATGAGGGTGTCGGCGCCCTTGCCATCGAGGATGGTGCGGGAGTCCACTTGCGAGGCGACCTGAAAGGCGATGCGCGAGGGGAGGTTGGCCTTGATGACGCCGGTGATGACGTTCACCGAGGGGCGCTGGGTGGCGATGATGAGGTGAATGCCGGCGGCGCGGGCGAGCTGGGCGAGGCGGGCGATGCTGGTCTCGATCTCGGCGGGAGCGACCATCATCAAGTCGGCGAGCTCGTCAATGATCGCGACGATGTAGGGCAGGCGGGCGGGCATCTCGGCGAGTTCGTCGGCGGTGGCGACCTGGACGATGCCGTCGAGCTCGGGCTGCGGGCCGGAGGAGGAGGCTGCGCCGGCGGAGGGTTTGCGGGTGTTAAAGCCGGCGATGTTGCGCACGCCGACCTTGGCGAAGATTTGGTAACGTTGCTCCATTTCGCCGAGCAGCCACTTGAGCGCGGAAGGAACTTTCTTCGGCTCGGTGACGACCGGGATGAGCATGTGCGGGAGACTGTTGAAGACCTTTAACTCAACGACCTTTGGGTCCACCATGATGAGGCGCACGTCCTTCGGGCTCTTGCGGTAGACGAGGGAGGCGATGATGGAGTTGATGCAGACGGATTTGCCCGAGCCGGTGGCGCCGGCGATGAGCAAGTGGGGCATCTTGGTGAGGTCGGAGATGAGCGGCTTGCCGGACACATCCTTGCCGAGGGCGATGGGGAGCTCGCCCTTGTTGGAGACCCAGTCCTCGGATTCGAGGATCTCGCGCATGCCGACGGGGGTGGGGTGGCGGTTGGGGATTTCGACGCCGACGGCGGCCTTGCCCGGGATGGGGGCGAGGATGCGCACGGACTGGGCGCGCATGCCGAGGGCGATGTTTTTATCGAGGCCGGCGATTTTTTCGACGCGCACGCCGGCGGCGGGGGCGACCTCGTAGCAAGTGATGACGGGGCCGACATGAATCTCGCCCGGAGTGACGGTGACGCCGAACTCGCCGAGGATACGCACGAGGTCCTCCATGTTGCGCAGATGTTCCTGATCGGAATCCTCGGCGGAGACGGTGGCTTGCTCCTTAAGCACCGAGAGCGGGGGGAATTGGTAATCGGGCTCGCTGGCGTGGCGCTCGGGGGATTTGGCCTTCTTGGTCTCCTCGGGCTTGACGATGGCGATGGGGCCGCCGGCGGCGGGCGGCGGGGTGCCGGCACGCAGGACGCGCCCGGGGCCGTCGTCGGCGACGGGTGCCAAAGGCGGGGCGGCGAAGGGATTTTCCGCAGGGCGGACGGGCGCGGCGAACGGAGAAACCTGCGGTGCTGATGCGACCGGCGGCTCGGGCGGGGCGGCGAAAGGGTCGCGGGAGTTGCGGCCGGGGATGGCGAGTTTCTTGCCGGCGACTGGGGCGGCGGCGACCGCGATGGCGGCGGGCGGCGCGACCGCGGCGGGGCGGACGGGGTCTTTCTTGGATTTCTCCTCGGCCGCGCGAAGTTCGGCGCGCAGCCGGGCCTCCTCGTTTTTCAATTCTTTACGACTGGCGCGCCACTCGTGGAAGGCGTGCAAGGCGCGATCAAACTCGGCGCCGATGTCGCTGGTGAGGATGAAAATCAGGCTCAGGACGTAGAGCAGACCGAGTAGCACGGCGGAGCCGAAGCCACCCATGAGCTCGGCGAGGAAGCCGTTGTAAACCCCGCGTCCGACCAGGCCGCCGAGGTTGGTGGCGAAGTAGTCGCTTTTCTCAAAGCCTCCGATCATCGCGGCCAATCCGGCGCCGCTCACGATGCAGACGATCATGGAGAGACCGCGGGCGACGATGAGCTGGCGCACGTTGCGCAGCGACACATAGGTCATCCAGAAAAGAAAGGAGGGGATAAACCACGCGCTGACGCCCAGCCACCAGATGCTCCAATAGGTGCTGTAAACACCGAACAGGCCGACCGCGTTTTCCACCCGGGTGTTGGGGTGGTTGAGTGGCACTTGATCCGGTGAGTAGTCGAGGAAGCTCACCGTGAGTAACATGCCCAAAACAAAGGTGATGCTGGCGGAGAGCCAGCGGGCTTGGGGACGTTTGGGCTGAAAAGAGGGCCCTTGATTTGAGTTTGAACTCGCGGCTTTCGGCATGAGATTAGGCGTTGGGTGGAATGCCTTGATGACTATTTACAATTCAACGCATTAACGCCCACCGTCAAAGGCAATCACGCCCGCGGCGGTTTTCATCAATCAATTTACATTCCGCCATGAACGAAGTCCTCCATTTCGAACCCCTTTACCAAAAACGCGTCTGGGGCGGGCGCGGTTTCGAGTCGTCTCTGGGGCGCACCCTGCCGGGCAAGGATCCCATCGGTGAGAGCTGGGAGATCGTGGACCGGCCCGAGGCCCAGTCCGTGATCAGGTCCGGCAAGTTCGCGGGCAAGACGCTCCGTCAGGTAATCTCCTCAAATCCCGCCGGTGTCATGGGCGCGGCCTGGCCGAAAAACAAACCGTTCCCGATCCTCGTGAAGTGGCTGGATTGCCAGGAGCGCCTCAGCCTTCAGGTCCATCCGCCCGCCGCGATCGCCCCGACCCTGAAGGGCGAACCGAAGACCGAGACCTGGTTCATCGCCGACACCCAGCCCGGCGCGAGCCTCATCGTGGGACTGAAGAAAGGCGTCACTCGCGAGCAGTTTGAAAAGGCCATCGCCGACAACACCCTCGAGCAATGCGTGCACCGTTTCCCCGTCGCCGAGGGGGACAGCATCCTCGTCCACAGCGGCCAGGTCCACGCGATTGACGGCGGCAACCTCATCCTCGAAATCCAGCAAAACTCCGACACCACCTATCGTGTTTACGACTGGGGCCGCGTCGGGCTCGATGGCAAACCCCGCCAGCTCCACGTCGAGGAGTCCCTCGCCTCCATCAAGTGGGACGATTTTGAACCCGCACCCGTGCGCGGCGCGCCCACCAGCGGCGTGATCGCCGAGTGCGCCGAGTTCCGCATCCGCCGCGTGGTGATGGATCGCGACGAGGGCCTTTCCTTCGCCGCCGGCGAGCAACCGCGCATCCTCAGTGTGGTGACCGGCGAGTTGTCCGGCCCCGGCAAAGACCACATCCGCCGCGGTGAAAACGCCGTCCTGCCCTGCGCCGGCGCCTTCGCGTTCAAGGCCACCGCGCCTTCGTTGGTGCTGGTGACGGAAAACTTCGCCGCCTGAGATGGCGAAGCCTTCGCGTCCGGATTGATCCGTCGCTTCGGGTGGCGGCCCCGGCAGGCTTGCGCCCGCGCGGAATGTGATTTGAAGATGATTCTTTTCCCATGAGCCAACCCGACACCACCGAACCCTTGCCCGTGAACCCGGAAACCTCCGCCGCATCCTCCGCGACCGAGCCCGCCGAGGCCGCGCCCGCACCGGCCGCCGCGCTCGAGGCTTCGCTCGCCGCCGCCCGCAAGGAGGCCGCCGATAACTACGATCGCTACCTACGCTCCGTCGCCGACTTGGAAAACTACCGCAAGCGCGCCGTGCGCGACCGGGAAGACGCCACCCACCGCGCCGTCACCCGCGTGCTTGAGGACCTCATCCCCGTGCTCGATACCCTCGAACAGGGTCTCGCCGCCGCCAAAGCACCCAACGCCGACCTGAAAACCCTCGTTAGCGGCGTCGAGATGGTGGGCATAAAGCTTAAAGGCGCCCTCTCCGGCCACGGCCTCGCCGAGATCAGCCCGCTCGGCAAGCCCTTCGATCCCAATCTCCACGAGGCCATCAGCCAGCAGCCGAGTTCCGACATTCCCGCCGACTCGGTGGCGAACGTTGTCCGCACCGGCTACACGCTCAACGGGCGCCTCGTGCGCGCCGCCAGCGTGGTCGTTTCCACCGGTGCGCCGGTCGTCTGAGGCCCGGCGTCTCCGTATCCCCTTAATCACTACATAAAACAGTCATGGCCAACGAGGATTACTACACGCTGCTCGGCGTTGAAAAAGCGGCGAACGAGGAAGAGTTGAAAAAGGCCTACCGCAAAAAAGCGGTGCAGTTTCACCCCGATAAAAACCCCGGCAACAAAGAGGCCGAGGAGATGTTCAAGCGCGTCTCCGAGGCCTACGAGGTTTTAAAGGATCCGCAGAAACGCGCCGCCTACGATCGCTACGGCCACGCCGCCTTCACCCAGAGCGGCGGCGCCGGCCCGCGCGGCCCCGGCGGAGGGGGCGGCGGAGGTGGAGGCTTTCACGATCCCTTCGATATCTTCCGCGAGGTCTTCGGCCAGCAAGGCGGTGGTGGCGGCGGTGGCGGCGGTATCTTCGACGAAATGTTTGGCGGAGGTGGTGGCGGCGCTGGCGGCGGGCGCGATGGTGCCGACCTGCGCTACGATCTCGAAATCTCCCTCGAAGACGCCGCACGCGGGGTTGAAAAGGAAATCTCCTTCCGCCGCATGCAGACCTGCGAGCGCTGCGACGGCTCGGCCGCCGAGCCCGGTTCCAAGAAAGTCGTGTGCCCGACCTGCCGCGGCGCCGGCCAGGTGCGCCGTAGTGGCGGCATCATTACCTTCACACAAACTTGTCCGACCTGCGGCGGCGCGGGCCAGAAGATCGAGAAACCCTTCACCGCCTGTCGCGGCGAAGGCCGCGCGCCCAAGGCCGCGAAGGTCACGGTGCGAATTCCCCCGGGAGTCGAGACCGGCACGCGTCTGCGCTCCAGCGGCAACGGCGAATCCGGCCTGGCCGGCGGGCAGACCGGCGACCTTTACATCGTGCTCAGCGTAAAAGAGCACGAGCTCTTCGAGCGTCAGGAAGACGACTTGTTTTGCGAGATCCCGATCAAGTTCACGCTCGCCGTCCTGGGCGGCACGCTCGAGGTCCCGACCCTCTCCGGTAAAGCCTCGCTCAAAGTGCCGGCCGGCACGCAAAGCGGCACGACCTTCCGCCTGCGCGGCAAGGGCATGCCTTCGCTGCGCTCGCGCGGCGTGCAGGGCGACCAACTGGTGCGGGTGCAGGTCGAGGTGCCGCAAAGCCTCAGCTCCGAGCAGCGCAAGATCATCGAGGAATTCGCCCGCGTGAGCGGCGACGCCGAGAACCCGACTTCCAAGGGCTTCTTCGAGAAGGCGAAGAAGTTCTTCTGAAATCATAACTGAACTCCCACCCGCTCCGCTTGAAAGCGGGTGGGGTTCCGGTGATCGTCACCGCGACAGCGGAGCTTGCACGAAGGAATTTGCCGATTAAGTTGCCCGACATGTCAGTCATGGAAATCAAAGCCGAGCTGGGCCGTCTCACGCCGACGGAGCTTTCTGAAGTGGAGTCGCATCTCCGGCTCATCCGCTGGAAAGGCGAGGCGGGCTTGCCGGATCGTCTTTCGGCCGCTCATGCCCGGATTGACGAAGGTAAACTCGTCACGCAGGAGCAGCTGCTTGAGCGTATCCGCTCCGAGCGCCCCGACGCCCTGACGGAATGAGTTCGGGGTATCGCTATGTTCTTGATCAGGCCGTGGCCGAGCGGTTGCTGCGCCTTTCTGCGCGCCAAATCAGATCACTGATCGAGCTTTTTCAGTATTTGGCCGATAATCCGCATGAGGCCGGGGAGCAGTGGGCGATGGATCTCAAGGGCCGCAAAAACCAAGCGGTCACGCAGGGGCCGTTTACCGTGGTTTACTGGCCTGATCATGCCGTTCGCGAACTGCGTGTGGTGGCTCTGGAACTCACGTAGGTATTCTAAAACCACCCATCACCATGCGCGTCGTCATCCTCGGTTCCGGTCGCGGCTCCAACGCCGAGGCGCTCTGTCTCGCCCAACAAGGCGGTCACCTCGGCCGGGCGGAGATCGTCGCGATTTTCGCCGACCGTCCGGAGGCGGGCATCCTCGCGCTCGGCCCGCGTTTCGGGGTGGACGCACGCTACCTCGACCCCGCGCCGTTCAAAACCAAACTCGAGGGCGAGGGCGAGCGCCGCTACATTGCCGCGGTCGCCGCCTGCGCTCCCGATTTGATCGTGCTCGCCGGTTTCATGCGGGTGGTGAAGCCGGGCTTTCTCTCGGCCTTCGCGGGCAAGGTCATCAACCTCCACCCGAGCCTGTTGCCAAGTTTCCCCGGCCTCGACGGCATCGGCCAGGCCTTCCGCCACGGGGTGAAGTTCACCGGCTGCACCGTCCATTATGTGACGCCCGAGGTGGACGCCGGCCGCATCATTGACCAGGAGGTTGTGCGTATCGAGGAATCAGATACAGTTGATACGCTCGCCACAAAAATCCATGCCGCCGAGCACCGTCTGCTGGTGGACGTGGTGGGTCGGCTAAGTCTGGCTTAAATAATTGACCCTAAAACACTTTGTCGTGTCGTTGCGCTGGTAAACCCATGGTCCAGCTCTACCGCAAGGAATCCTTGATTGCCGGAACCGGCCTTTTCACCAGAGCCCGCATAAGTGCCGGCACCGTTGTCTTGTCCATAACCGGACGCCTGGTGGCGACCTATGAGCTGTCGGACGAGTGCATCCGGCGAGGTTTGCTTCAGGGGATAAGCCCCGGCTGGGCCTTGGTTAGCGCGGACGGGGCGCGCAGTGATTTCTCCTACGTCAACCATGCCGCCGACTGTAACTGCGAGGTTGATATCACGAGCCGCCAGTTGGTGAGCCTGCGTGATATAGACCCCGACGAGGAGTTGACGGTGGATTACCGCAAAGAGCCTTTGGACGAGCGGGTGCGTAGAATTGTTAACGCCACCCTCGGACTGACTCCTTCGGGCGATTTCGTAAACGGATCGTTTTCGGCCGGCTGAGATTCGCCAATCCACCTTGCCGGCCTGAGTCCCTTGCCTTGACGCAACTTTCTTGAAACCCTCTCCTTCACCCCTATGAGAAACGTCGCTTCCGGAATGGTTTTGCTAGTGCTGACGGGTAACTTGATGGCTGCTTTGCCTTCAGAATCAGCCGGTCAGCCTGCCGACGGCGCAGCCTCCTTGGAGAGCTTGCTCAGTCTTCCCGTAAATTCCGTCACGGGGGTGTCCCGCTTCAGCCAGAAAAGCACGGATGCTCCCGCCTCGGTGACGATCGTGACAGCCGAGGAAATCGAGGCGCAGGGCTGGCGCTCGATCGCCGACGTTTTTCGTTCCGTGCGCGGCTTTGAGGTCACCTCGGACCGCACCTACTCTTACCTTGGCGTTCGCGGGTTTTCGCGCTTGGGGGACTTTAACGCGCGCCTGCTCTTCATGGTGGATGGGCAACGGCTCAACGACACCATCTACGATGGCTTTCAACTTGATTCCGGCTTCGGCGTGGACCTGGGCGAGGTCAAACGCATCGAAATCCTGCGCGGTCCGGCGTCCTCCCAATACGGCAACAACGCCTTTTTTGGAGTCATCAACATCGTGCCGATGACGGGGGCCGATTGGGCGGGCAGCGGACGGCAGGGCGGCGTCATCAGCGGCGGCGTGGGCGACGACGGAGCGCGCTCGGGTCGGGTGACGGCGGGCGGCCTGCTGGGCAAAGACGCGGACTACACCGTCTCCATCTCCGCGCGTCATACCGATGGCGAAAAAGGTATCACCTATCCGGATACGCCCGCCTTCGCCGGCCTGCGTTCTTCGCCCGGAGGCGACGCCGAGGATACCCGCACCGCCCGCACCAGCGTGCATTGGAAAAAAACCGGGTTCACCGCCGGCTGGAGCGAGCGGGTCAAAACCATCCCGACCGCGCCCTTCGGAACTGTTTTCGGCGACACGCGCACCCAAGGACTCGATGCCATCGCCTGGGCAAGACTTGCCCAGGCGATCGAAGTGAGCCCTGATTTTCGAGGCGAGGCGGCGCTCAGCTACTCCTATTACCGCTACGACGGCACCTACATTTTTGACGAAGCGAATCTGCCCGGTGTGCTTCCGCCGGGGCTTTACCGCGTGCAGGACGAAGCCGAGTCGGGCGCCTATCAGGCCGAGCTGTCGCTGATCCGCGATTTCGGCAACGGCACCCTCGGCTTTGGCGCCGACGCCCGCTGGCAACCCCGGCAGGAACAGCGCAACTTCCTCGTGGCGCCCCAGACCGACTTTCTGGATGTGACCAGCGAAGCGTCTTCTGTCGGCGCATTCACCCAACTCGACTGGACCTTCTCGCCGGCCTGGTCGGCCAGCGCGGGGTTTCGGTTTGATCACCACGACAGCGTGGGCAGCGCGGTGCATCCTCGCGGCACCCTCATCTGGCATCCCCACAAGACCAGCACGATCAAGCTGATGGCGGGCACCGCATTTCGCGCCCCCAACGCCTACGAACTTTATTACGACAACGGCGGCCTCTCTCAAAAAGCCCCTGCCTCGCTCGATGCGGAGAAAATCACCTCCTACGAGCTGCTTTGGGAGCAGTATCTGACCTCGCGCGTAAAAACCACCCTCACGGTTTTCCGCAACGAACTCGACGGCCTGATCAGTCCGGTCATTGATCCGGGTGATGGTCTGGCGGTGTTTACCAACCTCGATACGGCCTCGGTGCAAGGTGTGGAAGGCGAGGTCGAGTGGCTCTTTTTGCAAGGAGCGAGCCTGGTGGCCAGCGTGGCCGCGCAACACGTTGACCAGACCGGTATGGGTGCCTCGAACGCCGAGCTTCTGGCCAAACTCGCGGCCCGCACGCCCCTGCCCGGCCTGCCCTTGTGGGTCGGGTTTGAGTTGCAGCACACCGGCCCGCGTGAGGCACGCGATGGCAGCCGCGTGGAATCGTTCTGGCTGGCCAATGCCAGCCTGGGCACGCGGGAGTATCACGGTTTCAGCGCCCGCCTGACGGTGCGCAACCTCGCGGATGCGGACTATTCCGATCCAGTGGGGGACGACTTTAGCCAAAGGGCGATCATCCAGCCCGGCCGCTCCTGGGATCTGAGTGCCAACTGGCGCTTCTAGAATGTTCACGGGTCCTCAGAGCCGGCACCGCCGGTGGTTGGTTTGGCTGACGGCATGGCTTTGCGCAGCCCTCTGGCTGCCTTTGGCGGTGCGGGCGCAGTCCGGCTCGGCCGGATCATTCCCCCAAGTGCAGGCGAAATGTGTGCTCAGCTTTATGTCGTTCACGACCTGGCCGGAGACCACCCCGGGGGACGCCGAAACGCCGGTGCAGCGCGTGATCGGTGTCCTGGGTGACGACTTTGGCGCTCTCGCGCTGGAGGAGCTGGTGGCGGCCCGCCCCCCCGACGCGCTGCCCGCGATCATCGTGCGCCGAATCCGCCAGAGCGATGACCTGGTGGGCTGCGATGTCCTGGTCGTTGGCGACGGCTACGACGGGGCGAAATGGAATGCGTCCCTGAACCTGCTGAGAGACAAGCCGGTGCTTACGATCGGCGCCGGCCGCGTTTTCGCGCAACGCCACGGCCTGGTGGGCCTTTATCTGGCGGATGCGCGGCTTCGCTTCGCGGTGAATTTCAAGCGGGTGGAGGCCAGCGGCCTGCGGCTCAGTTCGCGTCTGCTGGGCCTGGCGGAAATCGTGGAAGAGTGAGTCCACGTGTATGACTAAACCGAATACCGGCTCCAGTTTTCTGCACAGCATCCGCAGGATCACCCTCGTCTCCGCCTTGGTCGGCGTGGCCCTGGTCGGCCTCGGTCTGGGGGCGGTGCACGCGACGATGACGTATAAGGCGCAAGTTCGCGAGAAGCACGCGCTGGCCAAGGTGCTTGCCGCCAACGCTTCGGCCAGTCTGGTCTTTAACGACCGTTGGTCGGCGGAAGAAATCCTCTCCTCGCTCGCCGCCCAGCCAATGATCCGTGGCGCCCGGTTGATGCGCGCCAATTCGGTAGGGGCCTTCGCCATCTACGCTGCGCCACCGGTGCCGGGAGTGACGTTCGGCTGGAACTTTGCCCGTTTTCAGGTTGAGGAGCCGGTGCGTGTCGGCACCCAGGCGGCCTTGGGCCGCTTGGAAATCGAGGTGGATCTGACTCCCGCGCTGGTCGAGATAGGCTGGAGTTATCTTATCCTGCTGCCGCTGGTGCTGGGTGTTTCAGGCGGCATCGCATGGTGGTCCGGGCGGCGTTTGCAGCGGCGTTTTGTGGGGCCCTTGTTCAGTTTGATGGATACGGCGCGCGATGTGACGAAGAGCGGCGACTACACATTGCGTGCCCCCCTTGGCCAGGCTGACGAAGTCGGACGCCTGATCGAAACCTTCAACATCATGCTCGGACGCATCGAGGTGCAGTCGGCCCAGCTTCGCGCCTCCGAGGCGGAGCTGAGCCGGAAGGTCGTTGATCTGGAATCCGAGATCGCGCTGCGCCACGAAGCCGAGCAACAACGGCAGGCCTCGGAGGAGGAACGCCAGTTGATCGAGCGCAAGATGCAGGAGGCCCAGCGCCTCGAGGGTCTCGGCATGCTGGCCGGCGGCATCGCGCATGATTTTAACAACCTGCTCACCGCGATGCTCGGCCACGCCAGCCTCGCCAGCATGAAGATACCCGAGGACTCACCGCTTGCCTCGCATCTGGCGGCGATCGAGGTGGCGGCG
>JAIYBI010000060.1 GCA_027488595.1 Opitutaceae bacterium
CGAGATCGGCCTCACCTGCCACTCGCCGCGCGGCAGTTTTTACGCATTCCCGAGCACGCAGGGCATCGGCATGACCGAGAAAGATTTCGCGGTCGGCCTGCTCAAGGAGCACAAGGTCGCGGTCGTTCCCGGCACCGCCTTCGGCACCAACGGCACCGGCCACGTGCGCGCCTGCTTCGCCACCAGCTACGAGCAACTCATCGTCGCCTGCGATCGCATCGAGCGCTTCGTGCAGGGCTCGAAGAAGTCATGACCTGAGGCGGCGTTCGCCACGAGCGAGCGTCGCCCGCCCCCTCCGCTGCATGGTTTCTCTGCCAAGATACGTGGCGGGGGACTAGGCGTGAGACGCACCGCCAAAACACGGCTCGCAATACGGACGCATTTGGATGGTGTTTCCCCTATCCTCTACGCCCATGAAAATCTTAAACCCGCTCCGTTTCCTCGCCCTTTTCACACTGAGCTGCCTCGGCGCCCATGCAGCCGATTTTGAAGGCACGATCCGTTGGACCATGTCCATCGAGATCACCGACCCCGCGTTGAAGAAGGAAGTGGCTGACGCGGAGAAGAAACTGTCGGATCCCAAGATCCAAGCGCAGATGAAAATGGCTCAGGCGGCGATGGCCGATCCGAAAATGCAGGCGATGCTGGCCGCGAATCCGCAAATGAAAGCCATGGTCGAACGGCAGATGGGCGCAATCAACGAAGCCCAGGCGGGCGGCGTGAATCCGATCGCAGCGATGTTTCCGAAGGGCATGGTTCTTCGCACCAAAGCCGGCAAATCGCTCACTGTGATTGAAGGCGGCCCGGTGCCTACGGAGGTGCTGAACCTGCCCGCCGTGCCGGTGAGCTACATGATTGATCGTCCGGCGCGCGCCTACACCAGGCTTCCCGCTGATGTGCCTGCCGTCGAGTCGGAGAAACCGGGATACAACGTCACCAAGACCGGCGAGATCGCGCAGGTGATCGGCTACGAGTGCGTGAAATACGTCGTCGAGCGGGCCGCCACCGCCGCGCCGTCCGGCCCGGCCACGCGCTACCTGATCTGGACCAGCACCGCAGTGCCGGGCCTCGACACGCGTGCGCTGGCCAAGGTGCGGCTCAGCCAGAGCGGCGGGGATAACGCTTTTCTCAGCCAGCTCGACGGCGTGCCGTTGAAGATGGAATTCACCACGCCCGAGGCGCGGGTGACGATGGAGGCGGCGTCTATCAAGGCGGAGTCGCTGGCGGACGGCTTGTTCGCGCTTCCGGCCGGGTTTACGGAGCGCGCGCTCACGTCGGCGTTGCATCAATAATGTTTTCGCACTTAGGCAAAATCCGAGTGAGATTTAGACGTAGCGGGGAGCTCCAGCGACCCGTCTTCGAGACCTGAACGGGTCGCTGGCGCTCCCCGCCTACGCCGAGTGGAAGGAGCGCGGTTCGGTTATGACGCGGTGAGCGGGGCGAGTAAGTCGCGCAGGTCTGCGAGGGAAAGCTTGGAGTTGGCGGCGTCGCTGGCCTCGAAGACGTCGGCGAGCAGGCGGCGCTTGGTCTCCTGCATGGCCATGACTTTCTCCTCTACCGTGCCGGTGCAGATGAGTTTGTAGGACGTGACGACCTTGGTCTGGCCGATGCGGTGCGCACGGTCGGACGCCTGGGCCTCGACGGCGGGATTCCACCACGGGTCGAAGTGGACGACGGTGTCTGCGCCGGTGAGGTTGAGGCCGGTGCCGCCGGCCTTGAGCGAGATGAGAAACACCGGGATGTCCGGCGAGTTTTGGTAACGATCCACCTCGAGCTGACGCTGTTTTTGCGGGGTCGAGCCGTCGAGGTAGCAGTAGGTGAGACCTTGATTGTCGAGCTCGTCGCGCAGCAGGCCGAGCAGGCTGGTGAACTGGGAAAACACCAGAATGCGATGCCCGTCGTCCACCGCCTCGGCGAGCAGCTCGCGGAAGGCGTCGAGTTTTGATGAAGCGGCGGCGTCGGCCATGACGTCCACGAGGCGCGGGTCGCAGCAAATCTGGCGCAGGCGGAGAAGCTGCGTGAGGGTGGCGAGGCGCATTGAGCCCTCGGACGCGCCGTCGCCGGCGAGGGCGTTGAGCTCCTGCTCGGATTTGCGCTGCCACTCGGTGTAGAGCGTGGTCTGGGCGGAGGTGGGCGCGCAGTAGATGACCTGCTCGATCTTGGGTGGCAGCTCGGTGGCGACGAGGGCTTTGGTGCGGCGCAGGATGTAAGGGGCGGTCTGTTTGCGCAGACGGTCGTCGTGCCAGGAACGTTCGCCGGGCTTGAGGCCGGTGGGGGCTTTTTCGACGTAGCCGGGCAGCACGATCTCGAAGAGGGCGCGCAGATCCTCGAGGGAGTTTTCCACCGGGGTGCCGGTGAGCAGGATGCGGCTCGCGGCGTGGATGGAGCGGAGGGCGCGGGCGTTTTGGGAGCGGCGGTTTTTGACGTGCTGGGCCTCGTCGGCGATCATCACGGAGAGATCAACACCCGCGAACAACTCTTGGTCGCGGGCGAGCGTGCCGTAGGAGGTGATGATGAGATCCTGCGCATCGGCGGCGACGCTGGCCTCGGTGAGACGCTGGTTGCCGTGGTGGACAAACACGCGGAGCGACGGGGCGAAACGCGCGGCCTCGCGGCGCCAGTTTTCCACCAGTGAGGCGGGGCATACGACGAGCGAAGGGTGGTGGTCGCCAGCGGCGCTTAAGCCGGCATCTGGGCGGTGGTGTAGCGCGGCGAGAAACGCGAGGGCCTGGGCGGTTTTGCCGAGACCCATCTCGTCGGCGAGCACGCCGCCGAGTTCGCTCTGGTGGAGGTGCCAGAGCCAGGCGACGCCGATGTGTTGATAAGGGCGCAGCGTGGCGGTGAAACTGGCCGGCACGAGGGCGGGCTTGAGCTGGGTGAGATCGCGCAAGGCCTCGGCGCGGCGGCGCCAGCCGGCGGGGGCTTGGTAACCGGGGGAGATAGTTTCGAGCAGTTCTTGGAGCTCGGGGATACGGGCCTTGCCGACGCGGAGGGTGCGTCGGGCGGCAACGGCTGCGCCGGTGCCGCCGGCGAGGGCGGCCTGGGCGGCGGCGAGGCGGGACATCTCGGCAGGCGGCAGCAGGTAGATTTTTTTGCCGTCCTCGACGTAGTTGCGGCCGGCGGCGAGGGCGAGGCGGAGCTGTTCCTCGGTGGATTTACCGGCGGAGAGCCCGACGGAGACGGTGAACTCGCCGGAGGATTCGGTGACCTCGCAGGTGACCTTGGCGGCGGCGAGGGAGGCGGTGTGTTTCTCGAAGTTAG
>JAIYBI010000031.1 GCA_027488595.1 Opitutaceae bacterium
CAACCTCGCCGCCCGCCTCGCCCCTCACCTTCCCGCATCATGAAAACCCCCGCCATCCTGCTCGTCCTCCTCACCCTGCTTGCGCCCCGCCTCCTCGCCGCGCCATCGCCGTCGCCCGTCAACCAGGTCTTCCAGTTCATGCAGGCCGGCACCTGCACCGCCTGGAGCGACGGCCAGCCCTCCAAGGCCACCTCCTACCTCTGGATTCCCGAAAACTGCAAACGCGTCCGCGGCCTGCTCATTCTCTGCACCAACGTCCCCGAGCACCGCCTCGTAGGCCACCCCGCCATCCGCGCCGTCTGCGCCGCCAACGATCTCGCCATCGTCTGGAGCACGCCGAGTTTCATGAATTTCAAGCGCACCGAGCCGGGCAAAAAGAAGATGTCCGAGGAATGGGATACATCCGTCGCCTTCCTCCAGCAACAGCTCGACGCCCTCGCCCAAACCTCCGGCTACGCCGAGATCGCCAACGTTCCCTGGCTCCCCATCGGCGAGTCCGGCCACCTCATCATGGTGGACGCCCTCGTTGAAACCAAACCCGAGCGCTGCATCGCCGGCGTCTGGTTGAAAAACAACCACCTCCCGCCCAAAAACCGCACCGTCCCCGCCCTCGTCGTCTTCGGCACCGCCCAGGAATGGACGCAGGAAAAAACCGACATCCGCACCAAATGGAACGACGTCGCCAAAACCTACGCCGGCATCCTGAACCAGCGCGCGAAAAACCCCGACTGGCCCCTCAGCTACGTGCTCGACGGCCACAGCGGCCATTTCGACTGCTCCGAGCGTCTCACGTCCTACCTCGCGCACTACATCGATTCCGCCGCCAAGGCCCGCCTCTCCGCCGACGCTTCGCCCACCCTCCGCCCCGTCGCGCTCTCCTCCGGCTACGTCGCCGATCTCGCCGCCCCGGCCGCGAGCCGAAACCCGCCGCGCCCGCCCCCGCCACCGCGCCCGCCGCCCTCCCTTGGTTCTTTGACCGCGCCTCCGCCGCCGAGTCGCAAGCCTTCGCCGCCATCAACTGGCAGGCCGACACCCAGCTCCCCGTTTTCCTCGACGCCGACGGCAAGGTCCTCCCCCACGACTTCAACGGCATCGTGAATCTCAAATCCCTCGCCTTCGAGCCCGACGGCCTGACCTTCACGGTGCGCGGAGCCCTCGCCGACACCATTCCCGAAGGCTTCCTCAACGCCGGCGAAAAACTCGCCCAGGCCCCCGGCGCGCCCGTCCTCGAATGGCTCTGCGGCCCCATCGAGCCGCTCGGTGGCGACCGTTTCCGCATCGCCCTCGACCGCGTCTGGCTCGGCGGCGGCGCCACCTACGTCGCCCTCCGCCACCCCGGCAACGCCACCATCCGCGGTTCCATCCAACCCGCCGGCGTCGATCTGCGCGGCGCCCTGCGCAACAAGGACGGCAAGCCCCAAAAAATCACCTTCCCCGCGCTCCCCGCTCTGCGCGTCGGCGCCGCCCCCGTGCCTCTTGCCGCCACCGCCGACTCCGGCCTGCCCGTGTCGTTCTTCGTCGTCGCCGGCCCCGCCATCATCCAGGACGGCAAACTCGTCCTCACCCCGGTCCCGCCGCGCGCCAAATTTCCCGTCTCCATCACCGTCGCCGCCTGGCAGTGGGGCCGCTCCACCGAGCCCAAATTCAAAATGGCCGAGATCGCCCAGCAAACGATCCAGCTCACCGCGCCGTGACTTTCAGACTTTAACGCAAAGACGCAGGGGCGCAGAGATACGCAAAGATTCAACTCATTCTTAGTTCTTTGCGCCCTTTGCTTCTTGGCGACTTTGCGTTGGAAAAGTCTATTTTATAGGGGACGTTGGTATAACATCATCCTCTCCGCAGCGCCCGGGTCTGCCGACTTCGTCGCACGCTACGCCGCCGCCCCGGTCCGGGCCGGCGATTTTCCGACGGAGGCCATGCCGCTCTACGCCCCTGGCCACCAACTCCGGCCCCCTCCCCACCGAAACCACGGTCGTCGATCCCGTCCCGCTTTCACCCGAGTCGCCGCGCCGCTTCCTCCGCCTCCGCGTCGCCGAACGGTGACCGCCCCCCGCGTCCGCAAATGCCGAAGGGCGCGTAAATGCCGAAGGGATAAATGCCGAAAGATCAGGCCGCCTTATGCTATATTTTAGGCGCTCGCAACGTCTTCAATGATTCCCGGTCGGCACACGCGACGAGCCGAAGCCGTCGGGTCGCCGGATGCAATAATTGACCTAAGTCCGCGGTCCGATTTGAGGCAAAGTAGCATCGAGCGGCCTGACCCCTTCGGCTAGGTCCCCTCTTATCGCCCGTAAACGGGCTCCCACCTTACCCATCCGCCCCTACACTACCGCCCCGCGCACCACGCTCCCCGCCGCCTCCTGCGCCGCCGCGAGGCCGAAGACACCCGTCACCCACACCGCCGTGCCTAAGCCGCTCGCACAATCCAGCTTCAGGTTGCCGCAGGCCGCAGGCGCGCGGTGATTTTGCTCAAGGCTCAATCGATGACCTTGAGTTCACGCTCGGTAAGCAACTCGGCGAAATGAGCGCGAATCGCGGCGCGATAAATCGGCCGCGCCTTGGCGAGGGCCGCAGCCCCCTTCGGCAGCAAGACGGCGAAGAGAACCCGTTCGTCATCGGGACTTTTCTCACGCTTGAGATAACCTTCCTCTTCCATCCGGTCCACCGAGCGGGTCAGGGCGCTTTTGCTGAGCACGATCTCGGCGGCCAGATCGCTCATGCGCAACCTCCCGTCCTTCGCGTCGCTCAAAACGAGCAACACATCGAACCACGTGAGCGACACGCCGCCCGCCGCCGTGAGATCACGTTCGATGCGGCCGACCACCTCGGCATGCACCCGCAGCAAAGACCCCCAAGCATCGAGATAAAGCTCATCATCCATGGCCCACATGGCTTCGCATCAACCGATTGATTGCAAGAGCAACTTAAAAGTTGCATATGCAATAAAATTAGCTTTGGTCGATTTGTTGCACGTGCAATAAAATATGAAATCCAATAAAACCGTCTCTGTTCACGAGGTTAAGGCCGCCCTGAAAACCTCCTCCGTCACGCTGCTGGAAGCGCTTCCGGTGCGTTGTTTCCAAGAAGGGCATTTGCCGGGCGCCCGGCAGATTCCGCACGATGAGTCGCTGGCTCAGGTGGCACCTCAGGTGATTCCCGAAAAAACGACGCCCGTCATCGTCTATTGCGCGAGTGCGACCTGTGATAACTCACGGGAGGCCGCCGAGCAGCTTCAGAAGCTCGGCTACACGCAGGTCGCCGTGTTTGAAGGCGGCAAAGCCGCGTGGCAATCCGCCGGACTCGCATTGGCCACGACCGGAGGTGCGTCATGAAGAACTTGGCTAAACGATTGCTGGCAACACAGCCGGGCCTGGCGGCGCTGATCGCCAGGATCTTGCTGGGACTGGTTATTCTGCCACACGGTCTCCAAAAAACGCTCGGTTGGTTTGGAGGCTATGGGTTTACCGGCACGATGGGCTACTTCACCAACACCCTGCACATCCCTTGGATTTTCGCTTTCGCGGCCATTCTGGCGGAGTCGCTCGGCGCATTGCTGCTTATTGCCGGTTTTGCCACGCGCCTCGCGGCCAGCGCGGTGGCCACGGTCATGGCGGTGGCGGTCTTCATGGTTCACGGCGAACACGGGTTTTTCATGAACTGGTTCGGCAACCAGAAAGGCGAAGGCTACGAATACCACCTCCTCGCACTCGGCTTATGCGCCGTGTCGTTCGTTTTAGGCGGAGGCTTGTTCTCCCTCGATGGCAGGCTGACGGCCGAGACGTCCCCAGAACCAAACCGCCAATCAACGTAAACGACGCAGGGCCGGTCGCCGTCAGGCGTAGAAGCAGTCCCAGTGACGCACCCCACCGCCTCCTACGCCGCCGCCAGGCCGAAGGCCCCGTCACCCATACCGCAGGCAAATGCCGAAGGGGTCAGGCCGCTATATGCTATATTCTAGGCGTTCGCAACGTCGTCAATGATTCCTAGTCGGCACACTCGACGAGCCGAAGGCGTCGGGTCGCTGAATGCTCTAATTGACCTAAGTCCGGGGTCCGATTTGAGGGAGAGTAGCATCTAGCGGCCTGACCCCTTTGGCTAGGCCGGCCTGACCCCTTTGGCTAGGCCGTGACCCCTTTGGCTAGGCCGACCCCTTTGGCTAGGCCCTTTGCAATCCGCGACATGGGGTAAACCTCTGCGTTCACGCGATTTTTTCAGGGCGAGGGTTCGGGGTCGGAGTTTTTAACCACGACGGAGTGCGGCAGCACGAAGATGGCGCCGCCGAGAGGCGGTGCCCGTAGCGCAGCGAAGGGTGACTGAATCGGGCGCCCTTTGGGTAGATGAAGGAACGAATTGCACGAAAATCGGAATCGGAGA
>JAIYBI010000341.1 GCA_027488595.1 Opitutaceae bacterium
TGCCCGGCGGTCCCTTCACTGCCGAGAAGGCCGTCTCCAAGGAGATCATGCGCAACCTCGAGGCCCACTACGGTCTCGATAAGCCGCTCTTCACCCAATACGGCGCCTACCTCTGGGACATCACCCCCAAGCGTTTTGCACCCTGGCACCTCGCCGACGGTCCCGACTTCGACGACAAAGCCGACTTCGATCTCAAGGCCTCCTTCGGCATAGATCTCGGCCCGTCCTTCAAATACCCCAACCGCACCGTTAACGAAATCATCGCCGACAAGCTCCCCGCCTCGCTCGAACTCGGCCTGCTCGCCCTCAGCGTTGCCCTCGCGCTCGGAGTTCCCCTCGGCGTCATCGCCGCCATGAAGCGCAACACGGGAATAGACTACACCGCGTCCACTTTCGCCATGGTCGGCATCTGCGTGCCGACCTTCGTCATGGGTCCGCTCTTCGTGCTGTTCTTCTCGCTCCAGCTCGGCTGGTTCAGCGCGTCGGGCTGGTATTTCGCCTCCGACCGCGTCCTGCCCGCCGCCACCCTCGGCCTCGTCTACGCCGCCTACATCGCCCGCCTTACCCGCGGCGGCATGTTGGAGGTGCTCAACCAGGATTTCATCCGCACCGCCCGCGCCAAGGGTGCATCCGAGACGCGCATCGTCCTCAAGCACGCGATGCGCGGCGGCCTGCTCCCCGTGGTCACGTTCCTCGGCCCCGCCATCGCCGGCATCATCTCGGGCTCCTTTGTCATCGAGACCATCTTCCAAATCCCCGGTCTCGGCCGCGAGTTCGTAACCTCCGCCTTCAACCGCGACTACACCCTCGTGAGCGGCACCGTGCTGCTCTACGCCGTGCTCATCATCGCACTCAACCTGCTCGTGGACGTCGTCCAGGTCTGGCTCAACCCGCGTCTCAAATTCGACTGAGCCTCCCCTACCCATGAGTTTAGCCGACAAACCTTCTGGTCAATCAATGATTGACAACACTTCCGGACCCGCCGCCACCGTCCCGTTGGCCGGCAAGCCTGCCCCGGCAGCCTCCGCCCCCGACGAAAAACCCCACTCGCCCTGGCGCGACGCCTGGCTTCGCCTGCGCCGCAACCGGCTCGCCGTGGTCTCCGGGATCATCGTCCTCACGCTCACGTTTTTCTGCGTCGTTGTGCCGACCGTCTTCGGTCTCTCCTACCAAGACCAAAACCTGTCCCTCGGCGCCACTCCACCCTCGGCCGCACATTGGTTCGGCACCGACGAGCTCGGACGCGACCTTTTCGCCCGCCTGCTTTACGGTGGCCGCATTTCCCTCATGGTCGGCCTCATCGCCTCCTGCGTCGCACTCACCATCGGCGTTTCCTACGGGGCCATTGCCGGCTACACCGGTGGCAAACTCGATGCCTTCATGATGCGCGTCGTTGATATCCTCTACGCCCTGCCCTTTACCGTGTTTGTCATCCTGATGATGGTTTTCCTCAAGGAGCCCATGAACCAGCTCGACGCCGCCCTTCGTGGATTCTCCGTTTTCGGCTACACTCCGCTCGGCGACCTCCAGGGCATCGGTAAGATCGTCGGCCTCTTCGCCGCGATCGGCGCCGTCGAATGGCTGACCATGGCGCGCATCGTGCGCGGACAGGTTCTCACCGTGAAGAAAATGGAATACATCGAGGCCGCCCGCACCCTTGGCTACGGCCACACTCGCATCATTTTTCGCCACATCGTGCCCAACGTCCTCGGCCCCGTCATTGTGTTCACAACCCTGACCATCCCCGCCGTGATGATGCTCGAAAGTTTCCTCAGCTTCCTCGGTCTCGGCGTGGACGCCCCGCTCAGCAGTTGGGGCACGCTCATTAAAGACGGCGCCGACAAAATGGAAAATTACCCGTGGTTGCTGATCTTCCCCGGCGGCATTTTTGCGCTCACCCTGCTCTCGCTCAATCTCCTCGGTGACGGCCTGCGCGACGCGCTCGACGTCCGCGCCGCCAAGGATTGATTCCGGCGACCTTCATTTCGCATCACGTGGCTTCCCCCGCCAAAGAACCCTTCAACCACGTCGCACGCCAGCTCATCGCGGCCTTTCGCGGCGTGCCCGACCACACTCCGGCCCGGCAGATCAAACGCCCGACTGTAACTCTAGGGCCGCTGATTGAAGAACTCCTGGTCGAACACCGCATCGGCCGCGCCTCTCCCGAGGACGCCATTCGCGAACAATGGCCGCAACTCGCCGGCCAGGGCAACTCCCACTACTCGCACCCCGGGCTGATTGATCCCAAGGGCAAGCTCACGATTTTTTGCAGCCACGCCATCGTGCGCACCGAACTCAACTTTCACAAAGCCACCGTGCTCGCCCGCATCAAAGCCCTCCCCGGCTGCGGGCATGTCACGGACCTCATCATCCGTGCCGGGTGAGGCGTGCGCCGGCGCACCCGGCGCTCACTCTCTCGCTTTCTCTCCGCTACAGTCTTCTCAAAACCGCCGCAGCGCTCGGTGCAGGACGGTTCGAAACAAAACCGAAAACCACCGTCACTGCGTCAGGCGGTCTTTCTCCGATCAACTCTTTCGCACGGACAGCGTTTCCAGCGCCGCGAAAAACTCCGCGAAGGCAAAGGGCTTCGGCAAGGTCCGTAGCGGCCGGCCTTGAACCCAGGCCGGAGAGCCAGCCTGCAAGCGCCCGCCGATCAAGAGCACCGGAGTATCCGGCGATACGGCATGCAATCGCTCCGCCAGTAGTTCTCCGCTGTGCTCGTCGAGCACTTGATCCACGACCAAAAGATCCGGCGCCGGCCCCCCTCTCAACCAGCGCAAAAAATCCTCGGCCGCGCCGAACGCGCTCACCCGCGCACCCCGCGCCTGCAATACGTCGCGCAACAGATCGAGTTCATCCGCTTCGTCCTCCACCACCGCCACATGCCAGCCGACCAGCTCGCGTTCGTGACCCGCACTCGTCGCCTCTCGCACCCGTTCGACACTCGGCGGACAACGCGGCCACTCGATCCCGATCATCAAGCCGTCCGCGGCCAGGCTTGCCCGAACCCCATGCGCGGTCAGCAGTCCGCGCATTCGGTCGCGTGAGCCGGCATCTTCATCATGCGCATCCACGCTTGAGGACACCGCCGCCGCACCAAGGTCGCGCCAGAGCGCAGGCACACGTGCCATGCCCTTTGCACTGAAGCGCCAGCCGCAGACGTAACGATCATCCGCCTTGGAATCAGCCCCGTCTCTCTCGCCCGCTTTTGCACAATAAAGACCGATCTCGATCAATCCGCCCTTCTCCGGGAACTCGGCCACCGCAGCATAGACAAGATGAATCAGGGATTCCTGAACCTGGTTGGCATTCGCCAGAATCGCACACACCCCGGCCTCGACATCCCCGCCGCTTGCCAAGGTTATCTTGGATGGCAGTGAAGCACGCACGAGCCGGATGCTTTCAGCCGTGATTTCCGCCAGATCCAAA
>JAIYBI010000344.1 GCA_027488595.1 Opitutaceae bacterium
CGTTCCGTCCACGCTCTTCCCTACCTCGTTCGCTCTCGCCTCCGCCTTCGACCTTGATCTCGCGGAGCGCGTTTACGGTGCCATCGCCGACGAGTCGCGGGCCATGAACATCCGCCACCTGCTCAGCCCGCCGGTGCCCAACCTTGTGCGTGACGCGCGCTGGGGTCGCACCGAGGAAACTTACGGCGAGGATGTTTTTCTCACGTCTCGCTTAGCCGTATCCGCCGCGCGCGCCTTCAGCGACCGCGGCGTCGTCACCTCCACCAAGCACTTTGTCGCCAACTACGGCGACGGCGGACGCGACAGCGCCGCGGTGAATCTATCGGAACGCGAGCTGCGCGAATACTGGCTCGCCCCCTTCGAGGCCGCGGTCGTCGAGGGCCATTCGCTTGGAATCATGCCGGCTTACAACGCCGTCAACGGCGTGCCCATGCATGGCAACGGTTGGTTGCTCAACTCCGTGCTGCGCGGGGAGTGGGGCTTCTCGGGCATCGTCACCTACGACTACGGCGACCACGGCAAGGGCCTCACCTACCTGCACCACATCACGCCCGACCCCATAACTGGCGCGGCGCGCGTCATCCAATCCGGCGTCGATGTCGTATTGCCCGACGGCATGGAACACCTCCCCGAAGCCGTCTCGCGCGGCCTCCTGCCGATGGCCGATCTCGACCGTGCGGTCGCGCGCGTTCTACGGGTGAAGTTCCGGATCGGCATCTTCGACGAGCCGCTGTCCGACCCGGTGAAAGCGGCCGCGACGGTCCGCTCGCCCTCGTATGTGGCACTCGCGCTCGAAGCAGCCCGCAAATCCATCGTGCTCTTGAAAAACAACGAGGGCGTGCTGCCCCTCGCCAAGTCCGCGCGCATAGGTCTGGCCGGGCCAGCCGCCGCCAAGTTTTTTGTGGGCGGTTACGGTCGTTATTCTCTGCCCACCGATGTCAACCCGATGGCCGGGTTGCGCACCCGCGCCGGGACCGACGCACGCCTGTCGTTGCACGACGGCCAGTCCGACCTCGCCGCGTGGGCCTCCGACAAAGACGCGATTTTATTCTTCGCCACCATCGTGGAGGGCGAAAGCTTTGACCGAGCCAGTCTGGATTTGCCGGTTTTTGGGGGCGACAAGAAACCCAAGGCTGTGGAATCCGAGCACACCATCCTCGTCGCGCAAGACGAGCGGGCCTTCACGCCCGGAGACCAGCAGGCGACGATCCTACAACTCGCCGCCACCGGCAAACCGGTCGTCGTCATCCTCGTCACCGGTGCACCCGTCACCATGGAGCGCTGGATCGAAAAGGTTGGCGCGGTCGTGCAGATGGGCTACGCCGGCGAACAAGGCGGCCTCGCCATCGCCGACATGCTCTTCGGCGACTTCAACCCCGCCGGACGCCTACCCATGACCTTCCCGCGCTCGGTTAACCAGGTGCCCCTCGCCTACAGCGAAGCGCCCACGGGCCGCAGCGGTCGTTATTGGGACGACGATGCCAAGCCCCGCTTCCCCTTCGGCTTTGGACTGAGCTATACCACGTTCGCCTTGGACAACCTCAAAGTGTCCTCCTCGGCCACCCAGGCGGGCGAAGGCGAAGTCAACATCACCGTCGACGTGGCCAACACCGGCGCGCGTGCCGGCGACGAGGTCGTGCAGGTTTATCTGCGCGACGACACCGCCTCGGTCTCCCTGCCCGACCGCCGCTTGAAAGCCTTCCAGCGCGTAACCCTCGTCCCGGGCGAAAAAAGGAACATACGGCTCACGATTCCCGCCGCCGAGCTGCGCATCTGGAACGATCACATGCAACGTGTGATCGAGCCCGGCTCCTTCACAGTGATGGTCGGACGCCATTCCGCCGACAAATTCATCACCGCGAAGTTCTCTGTCCGTTGACACTGTCATCCATGGACCTTTCGAACGCTTTCCGCACGTTGCTCGTCGTCCTTGTCCCGGTCTGCCTGGCCAGCGCGGACGACAGTCCGACGCTCGCGTATCGCTCGGAGAGCGTCATCGACCCCGCCGCGCTCAACCTCGCCGCCAACGCCGAATTCGGCGAGGTTATCAACGGAGCCGCTTTTCAACGCGACGCGCTCCTCTCGCACGCGGGCTGGCAATACGCCGCCTACTACGACGCGCAACGCCAGGTCTGCGTCGCGCGTCGACCGCTTCCGTATGGCGCGTGGCAAATTCTCCGCCTGCCCGACTACCGCCTCGGCGGTGACAACGGCCACGACACCATATCGCTCGGCATCAGCGCGGCCGACGGACGCCTGCATCTGTCCTACTCCCAGCACGCGCGCCCGCTGCGTTACCGCGTCAGCGAACCCGGCCTGGCCACGCATCCCTCCGAGCACGCGTGGGAACCCGCGCGCTTCGGTCCCGAAACCGAAAAACTCGGCGCGCACCGCATCGCCACCGTCACCTATCCCGCGTTCATTAACACCCCCGACGGTGGACTCTTGTTTGGCTACCGCTCCCGTTTTTCAGGCGACGGCGACAACCAACTCGCCCGCTACGACCCCGTCACCGGCGACTGGTCGGAGTCTTGGACCATCGACTCGGGCGGCGGCGCCTTCACCGACCACCTTGGCGGCAGCAAATCCCGCTGCGCCTACCTCAACGGCTACGATTTCGGACCCGACGGCAAACTTCACGTCACCTTCTGCTGGCGCGAACAAGCCGCCACGCCCAACCACACGCTCGCCTACACCTACAGCGAGGACCTTGGCCGCACATGGCGCACGAACGACGGAGCACGCCTCGCCGAACCCGCGCGTATCGACACGCCCGGCTTGGCGGTCTGGCCCATCGCGCGCGACCTCGGCCTCATGAACCAGCAACACCAGACCGTGGACGACGCCGGCCGCGTCCACGTCCTCATGTGGCACTGCACCCCGGAGACGCTCGCCGCCGCCGGCTCCGCGCCCGGCCGCGAACGCTGGGGTCCGCCCGCCGCGCGACGCTACTATCATTACTGGCGCTCGACAGATGGAATCTGGAAACGCAACGCGCTCCCCGGCGCCGTCGGCACGCGCCCGCGCATCCTGGCCGACAAAAACGGCGACCTCTACGCGCTCGCCGTCGTTCCCGACGGCGAAAACGCCCTCGCACGCGGCGTCTACGTGCTCCACGGCCGCCTCGTCGTCTACACCGCCGCCGCCGCCTGGCACGACTGGCGCGTGCTCGCCACCCTCCCGCGCGACGTCCGCTCCGAACCGCTCTTCGACGTCGCGCTCTGGCGCGCCACCGGCCGCCTCGACGTCCTCCTCCAAGACACGCCCGCCACCCCCGGACAAGCCTCCCCTCTGCGCGTCCTCACCCTCGCGCTCACCCCATGACCCGCCTCATCACCGCCATCATCGCGCTCGCACTGACCACGCACGGCCTCGCTACTTACACCGCTCCCGCCGACCAAAAACCGCCGCGCTTCCTCGACCCCGCGCGCGCCACCGGCTTCTCGGGCAGCCTAGGGGCGGCTATCGCATCCGATACGCCCGCCGTGTCTCGGGCCGGAGCAGCTACGCCCCGATATTTGAATCAACCATTCGCGGACCGCTTTGCTCCGCAGGCGATTGAGGCGACCATGCGCAAGGTCGCGGCCGCAGCAGCAAAATCTGCGCCCTCCTCCGGCGGCCTTCTCTCCGCCGGACTGGAGGCCGCGGGCACCGCGTTGAGGGAACCCGCCCTCGCGCAGTCCGCCGCCGCCTGGCCGAAAGAGGACTGGCAAAAGCGCATCGCGGCCGGTTCGAAAGACCGCGCCGAAGCGGTCGGGATGGTCGCGCTCATGCCGGAGCTTGGCCGGGTTGACAGCCAGAAATCCTGGTCCGACCCCAAGGCCCGCGCCTTTGCCAAGTATGACCGGCGCAAGCTCACGCGCTCCGCCGATCCAGTCGTCGCCGGACTCGTGACCTACGCGACCGCCTGGGGTATGTCGCGCAACATCATGAACCTCTCGACCGACGCCTTCCGCCTCGCGGTCGTGCAGGGCTGGC
>JAIYBI010000373.1 GCA_027488595.1 Opitutaceae bacterium
AACGAGGCGACGTGAGCCGTATTGGCGAGGAGCTGGGACCGGTAATGGCGGCGGGGCTGGGGGTGGTGCTTTTTCTAGAGGGCACCACGAGCGACGGCAGGGAGGTTTTGCCCTTTCGCGCCTCTCTACTGGCTCCGGCGGTGGCGGCGGGATGGCGCTTGGTCCCGGCGGGCATAAACTACTCGGTGCCCGATGGGCATTCGGTTGAGCGGGAGGTATGCTGGTGGGGTGACATGACCTTGCCGCCGCATCTCGCGAATGTCGCGAGTCTCCCTTGGATCGAGGCGCGGGTGGCTTGGGGCGAACCAGTAACGGCGGAGGGCGAGCGAAAAGTGCTGGCGGAGGAGTTGCGGGCGACAGTGATACGTTTGCGAACTGACACGGCTCTAAAACCCTAGCCTTGTCGGCCGCCATGTGACGCGATGGTTAAATTGGTGCCGCGATGCGCGTTCTCGGGTGTCGAGTCCAGAACCGCGCTTGCCAGCAGGGAAAAAAGCCGCATTGTCCCTCTTCTAGCCTCCTTTGGCGCTATCAATTTGCTCTAAAATACATCTCATGAAAAATGCCCTTCGCCTAGCCCTTGGCGCTCTTTGCGCCCTCGCTTTTTCGGTCGCTGCCCAGGCTGCTGACCTCGTTGCCGGCCTTTACAAGGCCAACCAGGCAATCGGTGACGTCACCTACAAACTTCCGGGCTCAAGCGAGTTTCTGCCCGTGGTGAACGGTCGTCCTTTGCCCCAAGGCGTAGTTATCAAAACGGGTGCCAAATCCACGGTATCCATCGAGTTCAACAGCGGAGCCACTGCGCTAATCCGTCCCAACACGCAGATAGAGATTTCAAAGTTTGAGCAGGCCCTCTTTTCGGGTGGTGCGACCGGTCCAGAAGAGCCTGCCGTTTCCAGCACCAAGATGATGCTGTTGAACGGTGAGGTTGTCTCAAACGTTAAGAAGCTCAAAACCGGTTCCGAATACGTAGTGAACACCCCGATCGGCGCGGCCGGCGTGCGTGGCACTTTCTTCAGCGTCAAATACGATCCGATCAAAAAACAGCTCACTGTCTCCACCTTGCTTGGTAAGGTTGAAGTCGTTTATCTGAGCGGCACGATATTCGACTCAGCAAATGATTCCGAGGTCGTGATCCTTGAGTTGGACGGCGGACGGAAGATTCCCTTGGACCGCGAGAAGCGCGACGAGCTGCGCGGCCTGCTTGCCGGCATCTTGGGTTCGGCCAAGGCCAACGAAATCATCAAGACCATCGAGACCTCTCAGATAGGCGTGAGCATCAATTAAGGAAGCGACCGTAACTTGAACTTCCTCTAAGGCTAAAAGAGTCCCACCGTTTCGACGGTGGGACTTTTTTGTGCCCCGGTGGCTCGCAGCCGACGCGAACGGCGTGGTTTAAGCGGAATGGCTTACCCGCTCAAAGAAAACTCTGCTGCTTCGGCGCGGCGGCGGCAGCCCGGGCGGCCTCTTCCTCAGGGGTGGCGTTGAGGTGGCGCGGCGGGCGGGCGACGCGGGCGGCGACGGCGCTCTCGCGGTCGGCGACGATGCGGTCGCACATGCCGTGAATCTGGAGGCGCAACCACTGCGCGGTGCTGCTGTCGGCGCGATAATCGGCGGGGCCGTAATGATCAATGCGGCCGGCGGAGCGCAGGCGGTCGTTTTGCGCGAATTCGTCGGGGCGGTTCGGGTTGTAAACTCCGTAAGCCTTGCCGCCGCCTTTCTTGGTGACGGAGAAACTGGGCACATCGCTCGGACCATCGGCGATGTAGATCATGTTTTGGAAGGGAATGCGGCGGTCCTCGGGCGCGATGTTGGCGTTTACGTCGATGGCCGGGTTTTTGTTCGTGCCCTTGTTGATCTCGAAGAGCGCGCGGGTCTTGGTGGTGTTGTCTATCACCATCCCGATTTGGGAGATGACGGAGTCGGCCTCGATCTCCAGATTTCCTTGCTCGAGGAAGCCGGGCTGGGGCGGGTTCTCGATAAACTCGCACCCATAGATGCCTTCGACGAAGGGGGCGATTTTGCTACCGCGCACCATTTCGGCCAAGCCGGTGCTTACGATATAATGTTCCAGACGAATGTCGTGTTTTCGGTAGGCCTCTTTCTCGCCGACGTAGGTTTGGGCGAGCGGGAAAAACTCCGGCATCCCGGGGTAGAACTCGATGTCGGCGCCGGCCTCGCGGAGGATTTTGTTGCTCAGTTTGGGCATCCGTCCGGCCAGCACGTAGGTGAGCAGGTGGTTCAGGTAGGCGATCTCCCCGGAGAGTTGGTAACCGCGCTTTTTGTAGTGGCCGACGAGGTTGTTCGTCTCGTGCCAGAAAGCGGGCTCGTTCACGCCAAATCGGCGGAAAAGCGGCGACTGCATGTATTCCGGGATAAGGGTCTTGTCGAAGTCCCAGATGCACGCGATGATGTTTTGTGTGAAGAGAGTCGTAGCCATGTCGAATCAGCACCGTTAGCGCAGGCATCTAATCCTGCGAGTGGCACTGTGCGGAAACCAAACCGCCTGCCTGCGCTTCGCGCAATCCGCAAAACTGGCGCTTATCGCGGTAGCGTTCCGGCTCACTGACGCACCGTTGCTGTTTTCAACCCTTCATCTTTCTCTCTTTTCCTCGATTTTTCCATGGCCACTCCGCCTGACATCACTCCCTTCCGACGCCGCAGCGACGAACTCGACGCGCAGATGCGCTCGCCGACGTTTTATGCCAACGCCCGTGCCGCCGCCGACGTGACGCGCGAACACCAGCGCATCGGCGAACTCCTCGCCAAACACGAGGCGCTCGTGCGCACCCTCCGCGACCAGGCCGAGATGCGCACACTCCTGCGCGAAGCCAACGGCGACCCCGAGCTGCGCGAACTCGCCGAGGCGGAATTGCCCGGACTGGAGGCGCGCGCCGTCGAGTTGGAGGCGGCGGTGTGGACCGCCATGATTCCACCCGAGCCGACCGATTCGCGCAACACCGTGGTCGAGGTCCGCGCCGGCACCGGCGGCGAGGAGGCCGCGCTCTTCGCCGCGACCCTCGTGCGCATGTATCAACGTTACTGCGAGACACGCGGCTGGACCATCGAGCCGATGGGCACCAGCGAGAGCGAGCGCGGCGGCTTTCGCGAGGCGACCTTCCTCGTGCGCGGCAAAGACGTTTACAAGCAGCTCAAGTTCGAGAGCGGCGTCCACCGTGTGCAGCGCGTCCCGTCCACCGAGGCAAACGGTCGCATCCACACCTCGACCGTCACCGTGGCGGTGTTGCCCGAGGCCGAAGAGGTGGACATCCAGATTGACCAGCAGGACCTCGAAATCACGGTGCAACGCGCCAGCGGCCCCGGCGGCCAGGGCGTGAACACCACCGACTCGGCGGTGCGCATCATCCACAAGCCCACCGGTCTCATCGTTTTTTGCGCCGATGGTCGTTCGCAGATCAAAAACAAGGCGAGCGCGATGTCCGTGTTGCGCGCCCGTCTCCTGCAAAAAAAGCAGGACGACGAGCAGGCAAAATACGCCGCGCAACGCAAAAGCCAGATCGGCACCGGTGACCCCCGCGAACGCATTCGCACCTCTAACTTCCCGCAAAACCGACTCACCGACCATCGCATCGGCCTCACCCTTTACAGTCTGCCGCAGATTGTGGAGGGTGCGATCGAGCCCGTCATTGGCGCGCTACAGAAGGCAGAGCTCGACCAGAAAATGGCGATC
>JAIYBI010000041.1 GCA_027488595.1 Opitutaceae bacterium
CGCCCCCCGCGAGATGGTCGAGACCTCGAAAAACTTCCGACCCGAGCTCGTCGGCGTGCCCATCGCCCGCGATCTCTACGTCCACATCAACGGCACCGATCTCATCCGTGACGAGGCCGGCACCTATTGCGTCCTCGAAGATAATCTCCGCACCCCCTCCGGCGTTTCCTACGTGCTCGAAGACCGCCAGGTCATGAAGCGCGTTTTCCCCAATCTCCTGCGCGACTACCGCGTCCGCCCCGTCGAGACCTACACCAACGACCTGCTCGATCTCCTCCTCCACCTCGCCCCCGCCCACGTCCCCGACCCCACCGTCGTTCTCCTCACCCCCGGCGTCTATAACAGCGCCTACTTCGAGCACAGTTTCCTCGCCCGCCAGATGGGCATCGAGATCGTCGAGGGCTCCGACCTCGTGGTCGAAAACGACAAAGTCTACATGCGCCGCACCGGCGGTCTCGCCCCCGTTCATGTTATCTACCGCCGCATAGACGACGACTACCTCGACCCCACCGTTTTCAACCCCAAGTCCCTCCTCGGCGTCCCCGGCCTCTTCAAAGCCTACTGCAAGGGCAACGTCGCCCTCTGCAACCCCATCGGCACCGGCGTTGCCGACGACAAGGCCATGTATCACTACGTGCCGCAGATGATCAAATTTTACCTCGGGCAGGATTCCATTCTCCCGAACGTGAAGACCTTCCTGTCCGGCGAGGCCGAGGACATGAAATACATCCTGGCCCACCTCGAAAAACTCGTGGTCAAGAGTGTGGACGAGGCCGGCGGCTACGGCATGTTGGTCGGCCCCCACAGCACCCGCGCCCAGATCGAGGAATTCCGCGCCAAGATCATCGCCAACCCCCGCAAATTCATCGCCCAGCCCACCATCGGCCTCTCCCGCTGCCCCGCCGTCTGTGGCGACAAAATCGAAGGCCGCCACATTGATCTGCGCCCCTACATCCTCAACGGCAAGACGATCAAAATCATGCCTGGCGGCCTCACCCGCGTCGCCCTCCGCAAAGGCAGCCTGGTGGTCAACAGTTCCCAAGGGGGAGGCTCCAAAGACACCTGGGTCCTCGCCGCCGACCACGAAGACGTCACTCCGGCCGTTCCCGAAAAAATCATCGTCTAACCCCGCGCCGCGTCACCGACCTTCGCCACCACCATGCTCTCCCGCGTCGCCAATCTCATCTACTGGATCGCCCGCTACCTCGAGCGCGCCGAAAACACCGCGCGCATCGTCGAGGTCAACGCCCAGCTCGTCCTCGATCTCCAGTCCCGCCAGGACGCCGACGATCCCCGCGCCTGGGAGCCCCTCGTCTTCGTTACCGGCTCCGACGAGAAATTCCACGAGCTCTACGGCGAAAAGGCCACCGAACGCGCCGTCGTTGAGTTCATGCTCTTCGATAAACGCAACCCCGGCTCCGTGCTCTCCTGCATCGCCGCCGCCCGTGAAAACGCCCGCTGCATTCGCGATCAACTCGCCGCCGAGGTCTGGGAGACCATCAACACCTTCTACCTCCGCCTTAAGGACGACGACTTCACCCGCTACGCCCAGCTCGGCTCCGCCGAATACCTCGCCAGCATCAAGGCCCAGACCCAGCTCTTTCACGGCGTCGCGGAGTCCATGATTCCCCGCGACACCGGCTGGTGGTTCTACGAACTCGGCCGCTACCTCGAGCGCGCCGACAACACGTCCCGCATCCTCGACGTGAAGTATTACATGATCCTCCCCAGTCTCCAGGCCGTCGGCTCCGCCCTCGATATGGTGCAATGGGCCTCCGTGCTCCGTTCCTGCTCCGCCTTCGAGGCCTATCGCCGCAGCCATCGCGGCGAACTCAGCCTGACGTCGGTCGTGGACTACCTCGCCCGCGACGAGACCTTTCCCCGCAGCATTCTCTACTCCGTCGCCCAAGCCGAGATGTGCCTGCTTCGTATCAGCGAGGGCCGCCACACCCCTCCGGTTGAAAACGCCAACGACCTCGCCCGCCGCCTTCGCGAAGACCTCGAAGGGGCCCACGTCAAACGCATCATCGCGGCCGGCCTGCACGAGTATCTCGATCTTCTGCAGACCCGCCTCCAAGCGATCCACACCGCCGCCCAGACCGCCTTTATCGAAGGCGACGCCCCGGCCGCCCAGCTCCAAAGCCAGAGCTAACAACGTCTGGGCTCCTCCCCTTGGACCGCGGCCCTGCAAGGGGGACTGCCGCTTTGGGGCTTGGCCAAAGTCTGCTGCGCTTCCGACATTGGTCATTCGTCATTAGGCATTCGTCATTCTGCCCTCCGGCGCTCACCTTGGCCGCATGTCCGCCTGGCATCCTTGGCAACCCGTCCCCCCGCTCCCCCACGCCGCCGCCTTCACTCCTTCGTCGCTCGCCGAGCTGCTCGATGGAGGACAAGCCTTCCGCTGGCGCGCCCTCCCGGACTCCACCTTCGAGGGCCAATGGTCAGAGCACCACGTCCGCGTTCGCCTCGCACCCTCCGCCAATGGCACCCTTGAGTTCGCCGCCCCGCTCCAGGCCGACCCCGCCGCCACCGCCGCCGCGCTCCACGCCTACCTAAGCGGCCCCCCCGCGACGCCCGACGCCCTCCCCTGGCGCAGCGATGCCCACCTCGCTGCCGCCATGGCCGCCTTCCCCGGCCTGCGCATCCTCCGCCAACCCTTCGGCGAAACCCTCCTCGGCTTCGTCTGCAGCGCCACCAAACAGATCCCCCAAATCAAACAAATGCAGGCCCTGCTCGCCACCCGCCACGGCCGCCCCCTGCACACTCTCCCCACCGCTCTTCGCACCTCCAACCGCCCTTCCCAAGCAACTAGGCAATCAATGATTGACAACCTTGTTTTTAACCGGCTCCCCACCTGGACCGAAC
>JAIYBI010000562.1 GCA_027488595.1 Opitutaceae bacterium
CGCCTCCACACTGACTCCGGCTTGCGAGTGCTGCACGCAGGCGGGTTTGACCGTGATGCCGTGGCGGCGTGCGTCCTGCACCAGGGTGGCGGGGCCGTAAAACCCCATCGGCTGGTTGTTGAGCAGCGCGGCGTAAAACTCTGCCGGCCGGTGGACTTTTAACCACGACGAGGCGTAGGCGAGCAGGGCGAAGCTCAGCGCGTGCGACTCCGGAAAGCCGTAGAGCGCGAAGGAGCCCAGCGCCTCCACCACGTGCGCCGAGGCCGCCTCGGTGGCGCCGTGTGCGCGCATGGCGGCGTTGAGTTTCCCTTTTAGTTTTTCGAGCCGCTCCGGCTGGCGGGTGAAGCCGATCGCGCGGCGGAGTTCGTCGGCTTCGGCGGGCGAGAAACCGCCGAGCGTCATGGCGAGGGAGAGGACTTGTTCTTGGAACAACACCACGCCGAGGGTGCGTTCGAGGATGGGTTTGGCGCGCTCGTCGAGGTAGGTCACTGGCTCGCGCCCGCTGCGTCGCGCGAGGTAGGGGTGGACTGCGTTGCCGTGGATCGGCCCTGGGCGGATGATCGCGACCTCGACGGCGAGATCGTAGAACGTGGCCGGTTTCAGGATCGGTAGGGTCGCCATCTGGGCGCGGCTCTCTACTTGGAAAACTCCGATGGTGTCGGCGCGTTGGAGCATAGCGAAGGTGGCGGGGTCGTCCTTTGGGATGCGTGCGAGGTCCACCGGGCGGCCCCGGTCCTGGCAGGTGGCGATGCTCTCTTCGAGGACGGCCATCATGCCGAGGCCGAGGAGGTCCACCTTGATGATGCCCATGTCCTCGCAATCGGATTTATCCCACTCGATGACGACGCGGCCCGCCATGGCGGCGTTTTCCAGCGGCACAATTTCATCGAGATCGGTGGCGCACAACACCACGCCGCCCGAGTGCTGGCCGAGGTGGCGGGGCAGGCCGCGCAGGTCGCGCATGAGCTCGAGCAACACGCGGCTGCGCGGGTGGGTGAGGCTGACGCCTGCGAGCTTGAGTTGTTCGTCGATCCCGAGGGTCTGCGGATAATCGCCGCCCGCGTAGAGGCGGCTGAAGCGGTCGAGCGCCTCGTCGGGGAAACCGAGGACTTTGCCGACCTCGCGCATCGCGCTGCGGCCGCGGTAGGTGATGACGTTGGCGGTCATGGCGGCGCGGCGGCCGTAGCGTCGAAAAACCTCTTGGATTACGCGCTCGCGTTGCTCGCCGCTGGGCAGGTCGAGGTCGATGTCGGGCCAGTCGCTGCGGCCCTCGGAGAGGAAGCGCTCGAAGAGCAGCTTTTGCGCGATGGGGTCCACGGCGGTGATGCCGAGCGAGTAGCAGACGGCGGAGTTCGCGGCGGAGCCCCGGCCTTGCACGAGGATGCCCTGCTCGCGGCAAAAATTGCAGACATCCCAAACGACCAGAAAATAGCCGGAGAAGCCGAGTTTGCCGATGAGCGCGAGCTCGTGATCGAGTTGCTTGCGGACTTTTCCCGTGACGCTGCCGTAGCGCTGTTGGGCGCCGAAGAGCGTCATCTTTTTGAGGAACGAAATCTGGTCGTCGCCGCCGGGCACGGGGTAGTCTGGGAAACGGTAACCCAGATCGCCGAGGGTAAACTCCAGACGCGCGGCGAGGGCGCTGGTGTTGGCGATGGCCTCGGGCAGATCGGCGAAAAGCGCGGTCATGGCGCGCGCGGATTTGAGGTGGCGCTCGGCGTTTTGCTCGAGGTGGCGGCCGGCGGTGTCGAGCGTGGTGTGGTGGCGCAGGCAGGCGAAGACGTCCGCGACGCGGCGGGCCTCGCGGGTGGCGTAGGCCACGCCGTTGGTCGCGAGCAGCGGCACGCGATGGCGGCGGGCGAGGGTGATGAGGGCGGCCTCGGCGTGGTCCTCGCTGCGCCGCCGGTGGCGCTGCAACTCGACGTAGAGCCGCGCGGGGCCAAAGAGGTGGAGCAGGCGCAGTAGGGCGGCCTCCATGCCGGCGGCGTCGCCCCGGTGCCAGGCTTGCAGCAGAGGGCCCTCGGCGTCGCCGGTGAGCGCGATGAGGCCCGGGCTGTAGCGGCCCAGCTCCTCCCAGGTGGCGCGGGCGCAGCCTTTTTCCGCGCGCAGTTTGGCGAGGGTGAGCAGGCGGGAGAGGTTTTGGTAACCCTCGCGGGTGGCGGCGAGCAGCGGCAGGACGGAGCCGTCGTCCATGATGAGTTCGGCCCCGACCCAGGCGCGCAGGCCGGCGGACTTGGCCGCCATGTGGGCGCGCACGATGCCGTAGAGTCCGTTGCGGTCGCAGAGCGCGATGCCCGGCAGGTCGAGCTCGGCGGCGGTGGCGATCAGTGCCTCGGGGCTGGAGCCGCCGCGCAAAAAACTAAACGCGCTGGAGGCGTGGAGTTCGACGTAGCCCATCAGTCGTAGATCCCTTCGAGCCACCAGCCGTCGCGGGTGCGAGTGAGCCGGTAGAGTCCGCCCCGGTCGAGCTCGACGTCCCATTCCTCGTGCGCCCAGGCGGCGTCGGTTTCCCACCATTCGCCGGAGCGCCGCCATGGGCCGCGGGTCTGCACGATGCGTCCCTGCGCCTGCTGGACGGAGGGGCAGACGAGGGCGGCGGGCGTTTCCTCGGCGCACTCCACCAGGGCGGAGTGCGGCGGGCGGAAGCGACGCAGCAGCGGGCCGAACGCGGGTGGATTCGGCGCCGGGTGGTATTCGGGGATCACGGCCGTCGGCGGGCCGAGGGTGACGGCGTCGGGCCGGTGGGTGTTGGCGTTGCAAGGCGTGCCGATGCGGTCGGAGCCGAGCAGCGCCGCCGCGCGTGCGAGGGTGTCGTAGAACTGGTGCGGATCGCGCAACGAGGCCTCGAAGAGCCCGTCCTGGCGGGTGTTGGCGGCGGCGGGGAACAGCTCGAGTTCGAGGCGGTTCACGCTCGCGGCGGTGTGGAGCGTGGCGAGGTGTTGTTCGAGGACGCGGAAAAGGGCGTCGGGCTGCGAGGCCGGTTGCGGCAGCCGGAAATCCCGCTCGTGGGTGGTCTCGTCCTCGAAGCGCAGGCCGAGCCGCAGCGCGGCGGTGGCGAGGCCGACGGCGGTGACCTCGGCGGCGAGGCGGTCCACAAAACGGCGCAGCAAAAACAGCAGCGGCTCCAGGGTCTCGACCGGGTGTTCGAGCTCGTAGCTGGCGAAGTAACGCGAGGGCGGCGTGGCGGTGTCGAGCGGACGCCGGTCGCGGCCGGTGGCGCGGGCCCAAAGGAGCGCGCCGCGTTCGCCGAGGCGTTGGGTGAGGGAGGCCTGCGGCAGGCGGGCGAGGTCGCCGAGGGTGCGCAGGCCGAGGCTGTCGAAGAGGGTGGTCTCGTTTTCGGTGAGGGTGAGGAGGTGGATGGGCAGCGGTTTGAGGAAGCTGAGCGAGTCCTCTACCCAGCACTCCGGCGCGGCCTGGTAGGCGGCGAAGCGGGCGACGCCCGGGGTTGCGGCGATGCCGATGCGCAGCGGCAGGGCTTGCGCGGCGAGTGTGAGGCGGATTTCGCCGAGATCGCGGCGGAGCGCGGAGATTTCCCTGCCGCTCAAATCCACCGTGAGCAGGCCGTCCGAGGTCGGCTCCACGCGCGGGGCGATCCGCCACGCCGAGGACAAGAGCAGCGCGCTCGCCTCGGCCTCGGCTTGTTCGTGCCGGGGCCAGAGGCGCAGCTCCGGGCAGAGGCCGAGCGCCTGCACCGCGCTCATGCCGGTGCGCAGGCCCTTGCGCAGGGCGAGCGCGTCGAGGTGCGCGACCTGGGCGCGACGGCCGTTGCCGGTGTAGATGACCACCGGGCAGTCGCGCGCCGGCTCCAGGCGCAGGCGCGCGTGGAGCGGGAAATCGGGGACCTCCAGGACGGCGTAGCTCATGCCGAGAGCGAGCGGGTTTGCTGGCGCTGGCGTTCGTGCGCCGGGCGGAGCGCGGCGGAGAGCGCGGTGCGTTCGTCCGTCCAGGCCGGGGCGCGCAGGGTGTCGTCCAACCGAAACCGGTGCCGTGCGCAGGGCACGACGGCCGTGGTGGAGAAGACGAAGGCGGCGACGCGGGAGGCTTCGAGCGCGTGCTGGAGGCGATACCAGGTGGTGGAAGGGGTTCGGAGTAGTTCCCTTTCGGATACGCCGCGCAGATCGAGCACGACGAGCGCGAAGTGCGGATCGCGCAGCAGCAGATCCGCGACGGACCAGATCGGTTTTAAGTCGCCGCTGGCGTTGGCGCCGCGCGCCCAGACGAGGTGGTCCAGCAGGCCGGCGGGGATTTCGTCGGGACAAAACGAGTCGGCGGCGTCGATCAGGCCGACGCGCTGGCGGGCAATGCGGGTGGTTTGCAGGGCGGCGTGGAGCACGAGTCCGCCGCCCGCCGAGCCGGCGCAGATAAGCTCGGTGAACGCGCCGGACGGCAGGCCGCCCGAGAGCGGTTCATCGAGGCCGGCGACGCCCGTGGGCACAACCGAGTCGTCCCGGCGCGGCGACGGCGGGAAATGGGCAGCCAAAAGCTGCCGAAGCTCGGACAAGGACGGGGGGACGGGCATCGTTCGTTTGCATCAGGCCGTCGCGGTGCGACGTATCAGACCGATGAGCACGCCCTGGCATTCCAGCCCCTCGGCGGGAATGATGTCGGCGTAGCGTTTGTTTTCGGCGCGCAGGATGGCCCGGCCGCCGACGAGAACGAGACGCTTGAGGGTGGTGGTGGTGCCGTCCACCAAGGCGGCGATGATGTCGTCCGGCCGGGCCTCGCGGCGCTCGAAGATGCCGATGTCGCCGTCGCAGATGTGGGCGTTGATCATCGAATCGCCGGTGATGCGCAGGCCCCAGAGGTGGGCGTGGCGGCGGGCGGGGATGCCGAAGACGGACGGGTTAACGGGCAGGGTTTCGGCGTTTTCCTGCTCGCGGAGGTCGGGCAGGCCGGCGGGGATGGCGCCGTAGATGGGCAGGTCGAAGAGGCCTTGAACCTGCTTGGCCTTCACGCCCCAGGAGCCGTCGGGGAACTGGGCGACGGCGCCCTTGGCGGCGAGATTCCGCAGGTGCTTGATGGCGGCGTTTTGAGAGGCGAAGCCGAAGCGCTTTTGAATGGCGCGGCTGGAAGGCGGGATGGTGTGCTCGCTCTGGTAGCTGCGCAGGTAATCGAGGATCTCTTCTTGGCGTTCGGTAAGCATGGTGTTCATATGAACACCTTGCGTGCGTTTGCCAAGATATCTCGTGAAATCGTCAAACTTTGCCGCTGGAGGGGGCCGAGGCGAGTGCCGCGGCGGGGCGGAAATCCATGAAACGTTTAAGGCGGTCCACTTTGGCGATGTGCACCTCGACGTGGGCGCCGGCGGTGAACTTGCGTTTTGATTTGCGGCCGACCAGGGCGGTGCCGTCGGGGGACGGCATGTAGTAATCGTCGCGCAGTTCGGCGGCGGGCACGAAGCCGAAGGTCATGGACTCGGTGAGCTCGATGAAGAACCCATTCGGGCGGATGTCGGTGATGACGGCACCGAAGCGGGTGGGGACCTTTTTGTTCAGCTCACGCTCGAAGTATTCGAGGAGCTTGATCTTCACGCTCTCGCGCTCTGCTTCGGCGGAGTTGATCTCCGTGAGGCTGAGGTGCTCACCCATGGCGTTGGCCTGGGCGATGGTGTAGGGGAGCTTGGCTTTTGCGCCGGTGGCAGACGGGTGGGCGGCGGCTTTGCCGGTGGGGTGGAACTTGGCCGGGCCGGCGGCCTCGGTGACGTCGTGAGGGTGCTCGCTCTGGCGGGCGAGGTAGGCGCCGAGCACGCGGTGGACGACGAGGTCGCTGTAGCGGCGGATGGGCGAGGTGAAGTGGGTGTAGTCGTTTTTGTGCAGGCCGAAATGGCCGTCGGGGCTGGCGCGGTAGCAGGCTTTTTTAAGGCTGCGCAGGAGCTGGGTGCGCAAGGTGTAGCCCTGCGGGTGATCGGCGAGGAGGGCGAGGAGCTTGATCAACTCCTTGCGGTCGGAGAGGTCGCCGACGCGGATGTTGTGGGTGACGAGTTGCTGGCGGAGCTCGTTGAGTTTTTCGGCGTCGGCATCGTCGTGGACGCGGTAGATGGAGGGGAGCTTCTCGCGACGGGTGAGGCGGGCGACGGCCTCGTTGGCGGCGAGCATGAACTCCTCGATGAGCTGGTGGCTCTCGTCGTGCTCGATTTTTTCGAGACGGTCGGCGTAACCCTCGGCGTCCACGAACACCTTGGTCTCGGGCATGTCGAGGTCGAGGGAGCCGTGGGCCATGCGGTCGCGGCGGAGGCGGGAGGCGAGGTCCCAGAGCTGGCGAATCCAGGTTTGCAGGTCGGTGAGCTCGGCTTGCGAGAGCGAGGCGAGGGCGCGGCCGGTGGAGCCGGTCTGGTGCTTGGGCGGGAGGGGGAGGGCGCGGATTTTTTCGAGGTCGTCTTCCTTGAGCAGGGCGTAGGCTTGTTTGTAGGTGAGACGCTTGCGGCTGCGGATGACGGTATCGGCGTAGGTTGTAAGTTTATCCTGGATACGACCCTTGGTGTCGAAGGTGAGGAAGGCGGCTTTGCAGAGGCGGTCCTGGGCCTCGACGAGGGAGCAGAGGCCGTTGGAAAGTTTTTCCGGCAGCATGGGCACGACGGTGCCGACGAGGTAAGTGGAGTTGCCGCGGCGCTGGGCCTCGATGTCGAGGGCGGTGCCGGCGCGGACGTAGGCGGAGACGTCGGCAATGTGCACGCCGATGCGGATGCCGCCGCCGGGGGCGTGTTCGATGGAGAGGGCGTCGTCGAAGTCCTTGGCGTCGTCGGGATCGATGGTGAAGACGGGCAGATCGCGGTAATCGAGGCGGCCGGTGAGTTGGTTGGGCTGCACGGTATCGGGCAGGCCGGCGACCTCGCGCTCGACGGCGGCGGGGAAGGTGGGGTCGAGTTTGAACTTGCGGTAGACGCCGAGGAGCTCGGCGCGGGGCTCAAAGGTTTTGCCAAGTCGCTCGATGAGTTTGCCGGTGAGGGGGCGGCGGGGATCGTCCCACGGATCGAGGCGGACGACGACTTTGTCCTCGGGGGCGGGGGCGGGCTTGAGGCCGGATTTGGCGGGGTCGTCCACTTGGACGTCGATGGGGTAACGCGGATCGTCGGCGACGACGACGAACTGAGTGCGGACCTTGGCGAGGCGGCCAACGATCTCGGCGCGGGCGCGCTCCACGATGCGCTCGACGCGGCCGCGGGGCTCGTCGTCGCGGTCGCGGCGGTGGCTGCGGAGACGGGTGTCAATGCGGACCTCGACGGTGTCGCCGGGGAGGGCGTTCAAGGAGTCGCCCGGAGCGATCTGGATGGAGTCGGGGCGGGGGGCGTCGGGTGCTGCATCGGGGTCGGCCTGCGGAATCAGAAAGGCGGAGCCGCCCTGGCGGAACTGGATGCGGCCGGTGACGACGCCGCTTTTGGAGGCGGCGAACTTTACCTCAGGGAGGGCGTATTTATCGCCGTGGACGAGGGTAATCTCGCCGCGCGAGAGCAGGACACGGATCTCGTGGAGGAAACGCGGACGGAGTTTTTTAGGAAGGTCGAGCTGTCGGAAAAGGGCGGCGTCGTTGACGGGGCGGTAGCCGGGAGTGCGAAGGATGGCGAGCAGGGGGTCGCGGAAAGTCATGGATGGAGGGCCTGAATGGGCGTGGGGAGCGAGCGGTGTGCTCGCGAAAGCAAGCGTGATGAAAGCATGGCGCGGACCGCTGGAAAGCCGCGATGCTAATTTTGGTTCATACTCTTTAGCAATCAAACCGAGTCTTTAACGCAAAGTCGCAGAGGCGCAGAGAAAGCATTAACTTCGAAACAGTTATTCCACGCTCTGCGTCTTCGCGTCTTTGCGTTAAAAGGCCTGAATTGTTATGTAATGGGTATCAGTTACGAAACACGGTGTGGCGAAAAGTGTTTATGCAGAGTGCGAACTCAGGGGCATCATTTCGGTGAGACGGCGACGCGCGGGTTTTCGACTGCGCGGCGGGAACTTGGGCGGGACATGCAAACACACTGTGGCCCACTGAGGATCAGCCGGCTTTACCGACAGCTACGCCCGCGAATGGATTCCGATCGGTTCAATCCTCGACCCGAGAAGAGCGATGCGCTTCGGCCTCGCAGGCCGATGCCTTACATGCGGGGCATTTTGCCCTGGCGCTGCATCTGCTCCATCTGGCGCATCATCTTTTTGCCGCCGCCGCCGCGCATCATTTTCATCATCTCCTGCATCTGCTGGAATTGTTTCAGGAGCTGGTTGACCTCGACCACCTTCACGCCCGCGCCGTTGGCGATGCGGAGGCGGCGGCTGC
>JAIYBI010000572.1 GCA_027488595.1 Opitutaceae bacterium
CTACCACTTCCCCCGGCTCGCCCGCTCCACCGCCTACTGGGGCAAACCTTGGCTCGGCATGACCGGCCGCTTCCAGACCCTCTGGGGCGACTTCGGCGGCATCAAACCCCAGCCCGCCCTCGAATTCGAGTGCTTCCGCCCCCAAGCCCTCGGCGGTGCCAACTCCATCGGCGACCAGCTACCCCCACGCGGCAAACTCGACGCCGCCGCCTACGACCTCATAGGCGCCGTCTATAAACAAGTCGCCGAAGCCGAACCCTTCTACGCCGATTCCACCGCCCTGCTCCAAGTCGGCATCGCCACCTCGGGCACCCCCGGCCTCGACGGCGACGACACCGCCAAGTCCGACGAAGGGGCCATCCAAATGTGCGAGGAATCCCACTACGAGTGCCAGCTCCTCGACGCCGACAACACCCTCGACGGCCTCGAACTCGTCATCCTAGGCGACAACACCACGGTCACCCCCGCCTTTGTGGAAAAACTCCGCGCCTTCTACGAAAAGGGCGGCAAGATCCTCGCCTCCTACAAGGGCGGCTGCGACGCCTCCGGCAAGTGGGCCCTCGACTTTCTGCCCATCCAGATCACCGGCGACGCGGACCTCTATCCCGCCTACTGGCGCACCCAAGCCTCCTTCTCCAAGGACCTCGCCCGTTCCGAGCGCGTCTTCTACCAACCCGGCCTCGTCGTCACCGCCGGCCCCGGCACCGAAACCCTCGCCGAGCGCGTCTTGCCCTATTTCAAGCGCGACGCGGTGCGCTACTGCTCGCATCTACAGACCCCGCCACGCCCCGAGTCCAGCGGCCAGCCCGTCATCGTCGCCGGCGAACGCTTCGTTTATTTCGCCGACCCGATTTTTAAGGAATACCGCAAAGCCGGCAACATCGCCGCCCGCGACGCCTGGCTCCTCGCCATGCAGCGCCTCATCGGCCCCGCCCCCTACGGCCACGGACTCGCCTCCACCATCCAGGTGTATCCGCGCCGCAAGGACAGCAGCCTTCTCCTCACCCTTCTCCACTACATCCCGGTGCGCAAAGCCCTCGACATTGATATGATCGAGGAACGCTCCTCCTTCGCCGGCGAAGTTCTGCGTCTGCCCGTCGTCGCCAAGGAAGTGCACGTCTTCGGCACCGGCGATAAACTCGCCCGCGCCACCGACGGCGGCTTCGCCCTGCCCACCACCGCACGTGGCCGCCTCCTCCTCGAAGTCCCCGGCTTCTTCCTCGACCATCAAAACCCTGCATAACCCACTGAGGCTGCCGCGCGTTCGGAGGCAAAACACGGCAGGTCACGACGCCCATCTCACGAATCTAACAAACGCGGTGTCATCCTCCTCTATGAACTCTGGTTCTCAAAGGCTCCGACCGCACCCCGCGCCCAGTTCTACTTTGTTAACTCAGACCATTCATACCGAGAATTGCCGCAAAAGGCTCAAAACGCGCAAAACCAAGCGCTCTTTTTGTGATTTCTGCGCTTTTTTGCGGCCAGATTCTGGTTCTAGTAACGTAGAACTAGGAGCAACCACGGCTTTCAGTCCGCCATCACCTGGCTCAAGACGCATACCGCCACAACAAACACTCCTTTCCCTACTTTCGCACCCGCCCGTTGATCCTGCCTTGCCGCGTCCCAGCTGGAGTTAAAGACGCGGGCCAGCCAAGGCCCTCGGGCGGGCGCGACTCTGCGTCCCGGCACACTCCCCACCACCGAACTGCGCCCCCCGCGTTCATTTTCATTTCGTTCCTGCCACCCGTTCGAGTCTTTGCCGTGACTCGTAATCCCTCACTCCGTCCTCCCTCTTCAGCATCCACTCCTCCGTCCTCAAATCTCTGCCCTCAGGTTTCAGCTCTCCACCCTCAGGTCTCCGGTTTCAGCTCTTCGCCTCCCGGCCTCTTTCTTCACTTCCGCCGTCAGTCCGCCTTGAACCCAAGCGCCTAGCCGCTCACAACCCTTTTACGCATGGCTGCTACCGACGCGAAGTCCCCCGCCCCTTCCTCCGCTTCGCTTCCGGCGTCCGCCGACCGCTCCGCCGCCCTAACCTCCGTCACCACCTGGGCCCAGTCCCACATCAAGGGCGACGAAAAGGGCGAGGCGCAGATCTTTATCGACCATCTTTTCCGCGCCTTCGGCCACCCCGGCTCCCTCGAAGTCGGCGGCACTCCCGAGTTTCGCGTCCGCAAGGCCAAGGAAGACGGCGGCGGCACCAGCTTCGCCGACTACGTCTGGCGCCCCGTCGTCCTCATAGAGATGAAAAAGCGCGGGGAAAAACTCACCCGCCACTACCGTCAGGCCTTCGATTACTGGACGCGCCTCGTCCCCGGCCGCCCCCGCTACGTCATCCTCTGCAACTTCGATGAATTCTGGGTTTACGATTTCGAGACGCAGATGGACGCCCCGGTGGGCCGCGCCACCCTCGCCAATCTCGCCGACAACTTCGGCCCGCTCGCCTTTCTTCAGCCCGGCCAGCCCCGCCCTATCTTCGACAACGACCACGTCGCCGTCACCCGCGAGGCCGCCGACAAGCTCGCCGCCTGCTACAACAAATTCCGCGCCCGCGAAGTTCCCCAACCCCTCGCCCAGCGCTTCACCCTCCAGATGCTTGTCGCCCTCTTCGCCGAGGACATCGGGCTCTTGGAAAAATACTTCGTCGCCCGCCTCCTCGACGAATGCACCGACGACACCGCCTTCGATCTCATCGGCGGTCTCTTCACCGCCATGAACACCTCCACCGGCACCCCCGGCGGTCGCTTCAAAGGCGTGCCCTATTTCAACGGCGGCCTCTTCTCCGAGCCCGCCCGCATCGAACTCACCGGCCCCGAGATCGTCCTCCTCCGCGACTGCGCCAAGAGCGATTGGTCCAAGGTCCAACCCGAGATTTTCGGCGCCGTCTTCGAGCACACCCTTGGCGACAAAGAACGCCACGCCTCCGGCGCCCACTTTACCCACCCCGCCGACATCATGAAGATCGTCGGCCCCACTATCGTGGAGCCGTGGCGCGAGCAGATCGAAGCCGCCAAGACCGCCAAACGCCTTGGCGACCTCCTCCACCGCATCCAACACTTCCGCGTCCTCGATCCCGCCTGCGGCTCCGGCAACTTCCTCTACGTCGCCTACCGCGAGTTGA
>JAIYBI010000083.1 GCA_027488595.1 Opitutaceae bacterium
AGGCGGTTGCTGCGATCAAGGCGCATACCGCGCTGCCGGTGGTGGTGGGCTTCGGCATCGGCACGAAGGCACATGTGAGCGAAGTCGCAAAGCACGCGGATGGTGTGGTGGTGGGCAGTGCGCTGGTGAATGTGATCCGCGACCACTTGCCGAGGCGGGCTGAGATCGCAGGTGCGATGGCGATTAAAGTCGCGGATCTGGTGGCGGGCACGGCCCGTGCTTAAATCCCTGCCGGTCGAGCGAGGCAAGGTGCTGTCGTTAATTAGACGCCATCGCCTGCCGCCTTCTCCCCACTACTAATAAAAGCAACCTGTATGAACCAGTGGAGTTTTTGTTTTACTTTGGAATGAGCGACCCCTTCGCTGCGCCGCGACTCTAATTAAAACCGACCTATCACCCGTGAGCCAACCACACACGCGAAAGAACTTCATCGCCAAAGTGCTGGGCGCCGTCGCCGCCACCGGCATCATCGCCCCCCGATTGCTTGCGGGCTCATCGTCCCCTTCGGTTAATCCAGATTCGGCCCTCGCCCCCAAGTCCCCGTTCTCCATCAAGGCGGATTCCAAGGCGGTCGCACGCACCGAGGGTGCAGCGTAACTCGGCGCCTTCTAAACCGCCACCCGATCCACCTCTTTCGTCATGTCCAAGCTTTTCCCTAAGTCGGTTAACAAACTGCCGCTTCAAATCCTGATCTTCATCGGACTCACCGCCAGCATCGTGGCGGCCGGCATCACTTACTACGCGACGCCGAAGTATTCTCGCGTCGGCTACGCCCCGGTGCAGCCCGTTCCTTTCAGCCACGCGCTCCACGCCGGTCAGCTCGGCATGGATTGTCGTTACTGCCATAGCAACGTCGAGAAGTCGGGTCACTCCAATGTGCCGACCGCTCAGACCTGCATGAACTGCCATAACCAGATCAAGACCGACAGCCCCCTGCTCGCCCCCGTGCGCGAGAGCTATGCTTCGGGGAATCCGGTTCCTTGGGTCAAAATTCACCAAGCCCCCGATTACGTTTACTTCAACCACTCCGTTCACGTTGCGCGCGGCGTCTCGTGCGTCGAATGTCACGGCAAGATCAACGAGATGGAGGTCGTTCACCATGCCAAGCCTCTATCCATGGGTTGGTGTTTGGAGTGCCATCGCGCCCCGGAGAAATTCGTCCGCGACCCCAAACTTGTCACCAATCTCGATTGGAAGCATCCAGGCGGCGCGGCCGCTCAAATCGAGGAAGGCAAGAAATTTGTCCACGATTGGAACATTCAACCTCCCCAAAGCTGCTCCGGCTGCCACCGCTGAGCCCTGCACCTTCTGATCGCCCTCATCGCCGATGAAACGCAAATTTGACCACTCCGCGCCTGCTAACTCCGAGTCCCTCGCGACCGGCCCGCGCTATTGGCGCAGTCTAGACGACCTCGCCGCCACGCCTGCCGTGCAGGCCCAACTTGACCGCGAATTCCCTGAAGGTGCAGATAACCTGAATGGCGTGGATCGCCGCAAGTTTTTCAAGCTCATGGCCGCCTCTTTCGCCCTCGGTGGCGTCGGGCTCGCCGCCGGCTGCCGTCGCCCAGAGGCCCACATCCTCGCCTACGGAAAATCCGTGGAGAACGTCATCCCCGGCCTCCCGCTCTACTACGCCTCGGCCATGCCGATTCGGCGTAACGCCATCCCGGTCTTGGCCGAGACCCATCAGGGTCGTCCGACCAAGCTTGAAGGCAACCCTACCTTCACCCCCTACGGCGGTGCGACCAACGCACTCGTCCAGGCCTCGGTCCTCGACCTCTACGATGTGGACCGTTCCACGACCCACACCCTCAAGGGATCTTCCGCCACCGCCGCGCAGGTCAACGATCTGCTCGCCGCCATCGGCTCGGATGCCAAGGCTGCGAAGGGTGCCGGTCTGGTTTTTCTCGCCGAGTCGTCCGGCTCGCCCACCCGGGCTCGCTTGGTGGCCAAGCTGAAACGCGATCTGCCGCAGGCGGTCTGGGCCGAGTATGAGCCCGTCGCCGACGAGCCGCCGACCGCCGCCGCGCTCGCCGCCTTCGGTCGCGCCGACGTCAAACCCCTCTATCGCTTCTCCAAGGCCAAGCGCGTGCTGTCCCTCGACGCCGACTTCTTTGCCGCCGAAGCAGGTGCCCTCGGTTACGCCCGTGACTTTGCCAAAGGTCGCAAAGCTCTCACCAAGGACGCCGAGTTGAACCGCCTTTACTCGGTCGAGAGCACGTTCACCATCACCGGCTCAATGGCGGATCACCGCCTCCGCCTCGCGAGCAGCCACTTGCTGGCCTTCGCCGCCGCCCTCGCCGGTCGCATCACAGGTAAAGCCACGTTCGCCAGCCTTGCCCAAGGTTTGACCTTTAAAGATCAGGACAAATGGCTCGCCGCCTGCGCCGCCGACCTTGTCGAGCACAAGGGCCACGCTCTGGTCGTAGCGGGTGCCCACCTGCCCGCCGAGGTTCATGCCTTGGTTTACGCGATCAACATCGCTCTCGATGCGGTCGGCAATACCCTCGATTTTGTCGCCGTGCCCGCTCCGGTTACGACCGGCATCGCCGATGTCGCCAAACTGCTCGATGCCGGTTCGGTCAAGACCCTCGTCGTTCTTGGCGGCAACCCCGCCTACAACGCTCCCGCGGACCTGAAGTTCGGCGCCGCGATGGCAAAGGCCGGCCAGGTCGTGCGCCTCGGCTACCACGTGGACGAGACGTCCACCGCCGCGGCCTCCGTTGCGCATCTTGCCGCCGCCCACTATCTCGAATCCTGGGGCGATGCCCGCACCGCCGACGGAACCATCGTGCCAGTGCAGCCGATGATCCTGCCTTTGTTTAATGGAGTGACCGAGCTCGAAGTTATCGCCCGCATCCTCGGCGAGGCCAAGACCGACGGCTATTCGCTCGTTTTTGAAACCATCACCGCCTTGAATGCCCTCGGCGGCGTGGTCGGTGAGAAAGGCTTCCGCCAGTTCCTGCACGATGGTTTGCTCGCCGGCTCCGCCTATACGGTGACCGACGTCAAACTGTCCGCCACTGGCCTCGCCCAGTTGCTCGCCCTAGCGCCTGCGACGGTCGCGGTGGACGAAAACAGTCTCGAAGTCCGTTTCACCGTGGATGCGAAGGTGGACGACGGTCGCTTCGCCAACAACGGTTGGCTCCAAGAGTGCCCCGAGCCCATGACCAAGCTGGCGTGGGATAACGCCATCCTCGTGTCGCCGCGCCTCGGTAAAAAGCTCGGCATCGAACCCGGTGGCTCGATGATTCAGGTCGCGCGCAAGGAGACCGCCACCTTCTCCCACGGCAAAGAGAAAGCCCCCATCGGCGAACTCGTCGTCGCGGGTCGCAAGATTCGCGGCCCCATCCACATTCAGCCGGGCATGTCCAACTGGACCGTCTCCGTAGCCCTCGGTTACGGCCGCACCGCTACCGGTCGCGTCGGCACAGATGTCGGCGTCAACGCCTACGCCCTTCGCGGAACCGATGGCCTCGCCGTCGCCACCGGTGCAAAGCTCACGGTTATCGAAGGGGAATTCGCCGAGCTCGCCAATACCCAGGAGCACTGGTCCATGGAAGGCCGCGACATCGTGCGCGAGGCCAACGTCGAAGAGTTTAAGAACAATCCCGGTTTCGCCGCCAGCATGGGCATGGAGGCGCACACGCCGCCCGTTTACGGTGATTACTCGCCCGAGGAGTTTGCCAAACTCTCCCGCGCCGAGCGGGCCGAGATCTCCGCGAAACGAGCACAGACGACGCCGCGTGGTGGCTCTCTGATGAACACCCCGGACTTCTCCGGTCCCGAGGCTCATCTCGATGGCGTGCACCAGTGGGGCATGTCCATTGACCTCAATACTTGTATCGGTTGCAGCGCCTGCGTGATCGCCTGCCAAGCCGAGAACAACATCCCCATCGTCGGCAAGGATCAGGTCCTCCGCGGTCGCGAGATGCACTGGATTCGCCTCGATCGCTACTACTCCGATGGCAACATCGAGGCCGGTGCCTTCGGTGGTCCCGGCAACGCCCAGCTCCCCGAGGACCCGCAGGTCTCGATGCAGGCCGTCGCCTGTATGCACTGCGAACTCGCACCATGCGAGACCGTGTGTCCCGTTAACGCCAC
>JAIYBI010000555.1 GCA_027488595.1 Opitutaceae bacterium
GCCGTGCCAGCGCTTCATCCCCGGCAAACAAAGCACAGCGGGCCACGATCAGATCGTAAAATGTGCCGTGGTTGTTTTTCGCCGCCCGCTCCCGCTCGCCGAGGGAGGATGTCCAGAGCCAGTCGGTGAAGGGAACGAACCAGGCGCGCAGGGCGGCGTTGTCCTCGGCGGACCATTCGCCGGAGTCCCCCAGCATGGTTACGGCATCCAGCAGGTAAGGAAAGTTGTTCACATCAATGATGCCCCAGGGCTCGCCCTTGCTCTTGTTGGGCACGCACTGCGCGTAGTCCATGTGCGGATTCATGCGCGTCGCCGGATCAATGAACCACGCTCGCAACTGCTCGGCCGCGCGCCGGGCGTAGCGGGTGTCGCCGGTGAAGTAATACGCCAGCGAACAGGTGATGACGCGTTGCTGGAGCGTCTTCATGCGCGGCCCGTCAAACTTGTCTATCATCTCGGTGTTCACCACGCCGTCGCGCATCACCCAAGGCGCGTCGGGCTTGCCCTCCTGCGGCCAGAAATAGCCCGACACGCTTGCGTAGTTGTTTTTCCCTCCGACCGTCGCCGCGAGGTCGTCGGGTTTGTCCGTCACCTTCACCAACTCGCCGGCCAGCTCCTTCTCTGCCTCGGCACGCAAGCGCTCAAGCGCGGGTTGCAACAGCGGATCGCCGTCGCGCGCCCGTTGACGGCTGCGCGCAAGCGTCTCAGGCAACCAGGTGTAAACATCGGGGATCGCCACGCGCGCTGCCTCGCTCTCCGCCGCCGGGACAGGGAGACCGACCGGAATGGCGGCGCCCGCAGGAGAGGCGACGAGCGCGCCGGTGAATAGCGCGAGGCAAAAATGGAATGACTTTCCAGCTACCGTTGAGTGTCTCATGGTGCGAGTGGGGAGGAGGGTGTGTTGACGCGGTCGGAACATTCGGACTCCGCCTGCGACTACGGGCTACTTCGACGGGAGCTTTGAACAAACGATGGTATGCCGCCCGGGCGTGAGACTCGGTGCCAGCCGTGCCTTGCTTGCGAAGCCCGGCGGTAGTCGGAGTTTTGCCTTGGTTTGCGGCGGCACCAGCAACTCCAGCGTCAGCGTTTTCCCCTTCAACCGCCACGCGCACTCGATGCGCCCTTGCGGGCCTTCCAGCGCGGTCGTGGCGGAGGTCAGGCCACCACCAGGCTCCGGTGCGAAAAGGATGCTCGCATAACCCGGCGCTTCAGAGCGCAGGCCGCCAATGACTTCATACATCCACTCCCCGATGGCGCCATACGCGTAGTGGTTAAATGAATTCATGCCCACCGGTCCGAAGCCGTGCTCGAGGGTGTAGCTGTTCCAACGCTCCCACATCGTCGTCGCGCCGTTCTTGATCGGGTAGAGCCAGGACGGATACGTCTCCTGCAAGAGCAGCCGGTAGGCTACATCGGTGCGGCCGAAGCGCGTGAGCAACGGGCAGAGCAGCGGCGTGCCGATAAAGCCGGTCGTGAGGTGCCAGTCGCGCGACGCGATCAGGTCCACCAGATGCGCGAGCGCCGCCGGCCGTTGCGCGACGGGCAGCAAATCAAACGCGAGCGCGAGGAGGTAGCCGGTCTGGCAATGCCCGACCACGCGGCCGGACGGCGTCACGTAGGCGCGGCGAAAGGCCCGCACGATCTTGGCGTGCAAAGCGCGAAAACGCACCGCATCCGCCCGGTGCCCGAGCACGCCCGCGATCTGCGCCATGAGCTGCGTCGTGTAGGCGAAGTAGGCCGTGCCCACCAGATCGCAGGGCACGGGTGCGTTCGGCGCGGTCACGGCATCAATCGCCAGCCAGTCGCCGTAGTTTGTGCGCGGACGGACAAGGTCGGTCGCAGTCTTTTCCTGATACGCTATCCAGCGCGCCATGGCGTCGTAGTTCTCCCGCAGGATCTGCTCGTCGCCGTAGCGCTGGTAAATCACCCAGGGGCAGATCACGCCCGCATCGGCCCAGGCCGCGTTGCCAAAGTTGAACAGCACGTCGGGCGCGATGTCAGGGAAGGCTCCGTCCGCCCGCTGGCCATCAGTGAGATCGTGCAGCCACTTTCGGAAAAAGAGGCGCACGTCGTAGTGAAACGCCGCCGTGCCGACAAAGACCTGGGCGTCGCCCGTCCAGCCGAGGCGTTCGTCGCGTTGCGGACAATCCGTCGGCACGTCGAGGAAGTTGCCGCGCTGGCCCCAGCGGATATTTTGGTTGAGCTGGTTCAGCAGCGGATTCGAGCACGTGAACTCACCGGTGGCCCGCAGATCGCTGTGCAGCACTTGCGCATGCAAGAGGCCGAGCTCGGGCTTGCCGTCGAGTCCGGTGACCTCGGCGTAGCGGAAGCCGTGAAAGGTAAAGCGCGGCGACCACTCCTCCACGCCGCCGCCCCGGCAGGTGTAGGTGTCGGTCGCGCGGGCGAGACGCAGGTTGGCGACGTAGAGCGTTCCGTCGGCCTGAAGCATTTCCGCGAAGCGCAACGTGATCACCTGGCCGCTTCGGCCCTTGATCGTGAGCCGGCAGACGCCGCTGAGATTTTGCCCAAAATCGAAAACGTAGCGCCCGGGCTGCGGCTCGGTGATCGCCAGCGCCGGCAGCGTTTCGGTGACGCGCACCGGTTCGTTCACCTTGGACTGAAGCATTCCCTTGTAAGCGGGAAACACATCCGCCGCGCGCCAACCGAAGGCGCCTTCGCGGACGGTTACGGGTTCGCACCAATAGGGATCCTCGCGGCGCGCATCATGAGTTTCGCCGTGATAAAGATCCGATCCGAGCAGCGGCCCGTAGCCGAGCTGCCACGCGCCGTCGGACTTCACGGTTTGTTTCCGGCCATCCACCAATTCGATCTCCAGCACGGCGATGAACTGCGGCTGCTTACCGTAATGGTTACGCTCGTTTTTCCAGAGCAGATGCCCCGAATACCAACCGTCCGCCAAAATCGCGCCGAGAGTGTTGCCGCCGGGCTTTAGCGCGGCAGTCAGATCTTCGGTGATCACCTGAACGCGTTTGCGATAATCGCTCCAGCCGGGTTGCAGAATCTCGGTGCCAATCTTGGCCCCGTTAAGAAAAACGTCGGCGACCCCGAGCGCCGTCCAGCGCAAGGTGGCGCGCCGCACCGGACCCGACACTACGAAGTCGCGGATCAAATACAGGCAAGGCGGCTCGCCCGTGCCGGGGCGCTGACGGTCGCCGATCCAGCATGCGCCGGGAATGCTGAGGGTTGCGGTAGATGCGTGTTTACGTGTCGAAGTAGAGGCCATGGGGAGCAGGGTAAAGTGTCAGCGTAGGCGGCTTGGCGCCCGCGCCAATCACGGGTTCGCTTTACGCTATACCGATCAGCGGCTCTCTTCCGAACGAAAACCCGTGTTTTGTTCTCTGCCCCTCCCGATGCCCCTCGATTTTACCTCACGTCCATCGCTCCGCAGCCTTCCGCGGCTTCTTAGGATGGTGGCTTTCGGCATCGGGCTTGCGGCGACCCTTGCTCAAGGCGCGGCCGACACGCCGGCCACCGCACCAGCCCCGGCCGCAGTTGCCCACGTTGCTCTGCGCACGACCGACATCGAGCGCACCTTGGTTTTCTATCGCGATTATCTCGGGTTAACAGAGCGTTTCCGAACCGACCAGGTTCCCGGCAAACCCAACGTCTACTACAAACGCGACCAGCCCCCGATGCCGCGCGAAGGCCGGCTTTTGCTCGTGGATCTCCGGATCGGCGAGCAGCACACGTTGGAGTTGTTTGCAGGACGCGAGCCCGGCCAGCCCGTGCTCCACCACGTCGCGTTGCGCATGAGCGATCTCGGTGCGGCCCGCGGCGCGCTGGAACAAAACGGTGCCAAGGTTCCGCCTGCCCCAGCGACAAAGGCATTTTTCGTGACCAATCCGTCCGGCCAGACTTTGGAGCTTCTTGCCCCCGCTCCCCCGTCAAACCCACGCGCATCCAGTGGTCAAAAGTCTTCTCTGCGTGGCATCAACCACGTTGTCCTCCCCATCCGCGAACCAGACGCGAGCGCGGCCTTTTATCACCAGGCTCTTGGCCTCGGCGAAGCGTTCGTAGCCATCGGGCGGGAGGGAAAGGGCGTGGAGCGGGGAGTGGCCGCTTCTCACCAACTCTTCCTGTCCACGACCGAAAGTGAGCCGCTGGTTTGCTTGGGCGTCTTCGATCTCGAAACCTTCCACGCCCGACTGCAATCCGACGCGCCTGGACTCGGCCTCACTCCTCCACCAGCGCTCGAACCCGGCCCGCAGGGCGACCGCTGTCTCGAACTACGCGACCCGGACGGTTTTCGCCTGCGCTTCGTCGAGCTGAGCGGCTCGCAATCCGGGCTGGCCGGCAGTCTCTAAAACAGCTCCGGCGTCCCACCACCGCTTCCTCACCATGCCCGACCCCGCCAACCCCGCTGCGACCACCCCGGATCCCGCACCGGCGTGCTCGATTTCTCACTACGCGGTCCGCGCGGCCGATGTGGACGCATCGCTGGCTTTTTATCGCGACCGCCTCGGATTATCCGAAGCGTTCCGCCTCAATCACGGCGACGGCTCGCTGATGCTGGTCGTGCTGCGCGTCGGCACTACGCAGTGGATCGAGATCTTTGACGGCAAACGCCTCGGCAAAGCGGGCCCGGTTCTGCATCAAGTCGCCTTTCGCATCGCGGACGGAGAAGTCGCCCGCCGGCGTCTCGCCGAGGCTGGTTTCTCCGTGCCCGAAACGTGCCCGCGTGGACAAATGCGCAATGCCTACCTGCTCGTTCCCGACCCGGTCGGCCATACTGCGGAACTCGTCCACTACCTGCCCGAAGGCTGGCCCTTGCGCGATGCTGCCGCGGCGCC
>JAIYBI010000229.1 GCA_027488595.1 Opitutaceae bacterium
AGAGGTTGTCGGCGGTGAAGGTGAGGGTCGGCGAGAAGTTGAAGAGGAAACGGTCGCCGGACTGGGTGATGGAGGCGGGGGCGTTGCCGGCGTAGGTTTTGGTGTAAACGGAAAGTCCGGTGAGGCCGCCGCGGGTGGTGTTGGCCGGGGTGTCGGAGTAGATGAGGTAGCGGCCGGCACCGGAGGCCTCGATGGCGGAGGCGCCGGCGTTGTTGGCGAAGCTGCCGCCGTGCGAGGCGAGCACGAGGTCGGCGGTGCCGGTGTTTTTGACCTGGGCGCCGGAGTTTACGGCGAGATTTCCAGTGGTCACGATTTCGACGGCGCCGGTGATGCCGGAGAGGTTGCCGTCGAGGATGAGGCCGCCCGCGCTGTCGTTGACGCGGAGGGCGCCGGTGATGGGGGCGTTTGCGCCGGTGCCGCGCAGGGTGCCGATCTGGTTGGCGGCGTTGGTGAGGGTGATGTCGCCGGTGACGCCGCCGCTGTTGCGGACGAGCTCGACGACGGAGGCGTTGACGGCGCCGGCGAGGGTGATCGCGCCAATGTCCGCGCCGTTGGACGAGGCGAGGAGGCTCTTCTCGATGGAGAGCGTGTTGACGGTAATGGTGCGGCCGATGGCGAGAGTGACGGCGCCGGTGGAGCTGTCGGCGGCGGCGACCGAGCCGGGCATGAGGGTGAGCGAGCCGGAGTTGGCGGCGTTGATGTTGGCGTTGATCGCGATGGTGTCGCCGGAGACGAGCTTCAGGTTCGATGTGCTGGTCCAGCCGAGATCGGCGTTGACGGAGATGCCGTTGAAGCCGGCGGGTCCGGCGACGGAATCGCCGGTGCGGATCTCGACATCGGTGATGGCGAGGAGGCTGTTAAGGGTGCCGTTGTTGAGGAAGGAGGGGAGGGCCTGGGCCTGGATGAAGGGGCCCTGCATGATGATATCCTGGTCGGCGGCGGTGCCGATGATGACGGCGTCGGGGTCAAGGAGGAGGGTGCCGCGTTTTCCGAGGGGAGCGGAGGTGTCGGCGGTGCCGGTGAAGTCGAGCACGCGTTTGCCGGAAACCTCGATGAAGCCGCCGTCGCCGCCGGACGCGCCGGCGCGGGCGGACGCGGAGCCGGCGAATGAAGTGGACTGGTCGGCCCAGACGATGACGCGGCCGCCGGAAGCGTTGGCGGAGGTGGCGCTGGCGTCGAGCGTGGCGGAGGCGGTGACGCGAGTGGTGGCGGCGTTGGCGATGGCGGGGTTTTGGCCGGCGTAGTCGCCGCCGACGAGGATCTCGCCGCCGGAGCCGTTGGCGTTGCGGGCGGAGATAGCGCCGGAGACCTGGATGTTGCCGGCGTCGGCGGTGAGGAGGACGCGGCCGTTTTTGGTTTCGACGCCGGTGGCGCGGACGATGCCGGACTGGTTGACGGCGAGTTGGTAGAGGCCGCCGGCGGCTTTGAGCTCGGCGCGAGCGGCGTCGAGGAGGCCGCTGTTTTCGACGCCGGAGGCGAGTTTATCGGCGGAGACGCCCGAGCGCACGAGGAGGCGTTGGTCGCCTTTTTCGGTGAGGAGGACCTCGGAGCCGGCGGCGAGGCCGACGGTGCCGGCGGGGGCGGAGACGGTGCCGGCGTTACGCGTGGTGTAGGCGATGAGCATTACATCGCCGCCGGTGGCGTTGATGGTGCCGAGATTTTCGACACTGGCGCGCGAGTCACCGTGAAGGCGGAGGTCGCCGCCGCGCAGAAAGTCGTGGTCGCTGATATCGAGCGTGGAGGCGAAAAACGCGCCGACATCGATGCGCCCCTGCGGGCCGACGACGACGCCGTTGGGGTTGATGAGGTAGACGGAGCCGTTGGCCTGGAGCCGGCCGTTGAGGAGGGAAGGGTTGGCGCCGAGGACGCGATTGAGGACGGCGCTGTTCACGCCCGGCTGCACAAAACGGGTGATGTCGCCGGCCTTTATGGAGAAGTCGTTCCAGTTGATGATCGCGGCGCCGGATTGCTGCTCGATGGTGCGGATGTTGCCCTGCTGGCTGAAGTTCACATCGCCGGCAGCGACTTGGGGATTACCGGCGATATTTGCTGCGAAAAGGGCGGATGGGGCGAGGAGGCCGAAAGCAAAGGTGAGGGCTCGTTTGGCCCTGTGACGAGCCGGTATGTAAGGTGACTGAGGGGGAACGAGTTGAGTAAGTCGGCGATACGGGATGCTCATGACTGGAGTTTCGAGTGGATCTCGGTTGGTTTTAAACAAATAAAGGGGACCCGCTAAGTTTATAACACTATTAAGATGAACGGATTAATCAGTGGCGTGCAAAACACGCTCACGATGCTGAATGCACAATAAGATTATAGGGAGTCATACGGATGTTAAAAAATCGTTAAAAGCAAGACAGATGACAAAGGTGTGCATAACGCGCAAACCTCCGAATGCCGCCGTCGGTGAGTGGCGGAGCGACTTGCACGGGCTGGAATGACACCGCCAAAACTCTCGGGTGAACCGAGGGAGCGGAGGACGAGCGGGGCGCGGTTTTTTAAGGGATGTGTGGCCGTAAATGGACGGTAGAGCGGTCGCACGCGAGGTGCGCTCCTGCGTCGAGCTATCGCGTGCAAGCACGCTGCTACGTTGAACCGGAGTTCAGTAGAAATAGGTCAGGCTGAGGGAGCCGAAGACTTGGGAGTCGGGCTGGCCTTTGAATTCCTTGGTGCGGAAGGCCTGGGCGTAGGTGAACTGCCAGCTTGTAGTGCCGATGCCGATACCGGTGACAAAATCGCCGACGAAGGGGCGTTTGGCGATGGACGGGCTGTCGGTGAAGGTGTTGCCGTCGAGGGTGAGGTCGCGGGCGACGGCGCGGCCGTCCACCTGGCCGAAGAGCCAGATGCCGAAGGGGGCGCGGCGGGCGGCGTTGGAGTCGCCGGAGGGGCGGATGAGGTTGGTGCCGAAGTCGGAGGGGAGGGCGTAGCCGAGGCGGACGGAGGCGCCGGCGTTGGCATAGGTGAAGACGTTGCCGGCACTGAAGCCGGCGTGGGGGATGAGGTCGGCGCCGAGGCCGGTGCGTGCGCCGGAGGTGGAGAGGCGCCACTTGTGTTCGTAGACGAGGTTAACGCCGGGCTCGCTGTCGAGCTGGTTGTCCCAGCCTTTCGAGGTCTCGACGTTGATGAGCTTGTGGTAGTTGTTTTGAACAAACTCGCCGAGGGCCCAGTCGCCGCCGGCGGCACCGAGCTGGAGCTCGACGGTGGAGAGGCGGGCGTAGGTGTCGTCAGAGGCGGAGCGGTAGTAGTTTTGAAAGGTGAAACCGGTGTAGAGCCAGGCGGCGTAGGGGCGGTCGGCGGGTTGATAGAGCGTGGTCTGGGTGTCGGTGGGGGTGTAGATCTGGTGGCCGAGGGAGAGGCCGAGCTTGGGGATGGCGTCGTCGCTCATGAGCGGACGCAGGGCGCGGGAGAGGGCGCGGAGCGGGCTGGGGACGGTATCGCTGTCGAAGGCGCGGAGGTTCGTGGAGAGGACGGAGAGTTTGACGCCGTTGGTGTAGTTGCGATCGGTGCCGGCGAAGAACTTGTCGTTTTCGATGTAGAGTGAGATGGAGCCGAATCGAAGGTCATCGGACTCGATGGCGGGCGGCGGAGTGGAGACGGGCGCGGCGCTTTGGGCGAGGGCAGCGAGTGGAAGGAGAAAAGAAAGCAGGAGGAAGGGGCGCATGGTAAGTGGAAGTTTAGACGGGAGCCTGCCAGCGGCCGTAGATGCCGCAGGGGAGGACTTTTCCCGATGCGCCGTCGGCCTGGATGGGGAGGCCGATTTCGCCGCCTTCGAGGGTGCCGCCGAGGTCGTGCAGGAGGGCGTGGAGGAGATTTACGACTACGGTGGGCGAGAGGCGGGCGGTGTAGGCGTTGATGAGAAAGAAGACGGGTTGCGGGGTGAGGATCTCGCGGCATTCGCGGAGGAGTTCCCAGAGACTGTCTTCGAGGCGCCACATCTCGCCTCCGGTGCCGCGGCCGTAGGTGGGCGGATCCATGATGATGGCGTCGTAGCGGCGGCCGCGTTTGATCTCGCGGCGGACGAACTTGAGGCAGTCGTCCACGATGTAGCGGACGGGGGCCTCGGCGAGGCCGGAGAGGGCGGCGTTTTCCTTGCACCATTTTACCATGCCCTCGGAGGCGTCCACGTGAGTGACGCTGGCGCCGGCCTTGGCGGCGGAGCAGGTGGCGGCGCCGGTGTAGCCGAAAAGGTTGAGGACGTTGACCTCGCGACCGGTGGCGCGGGCGGCGCGAATGCGTTCGGAGCACCACTCCCAGTTGACGGCCTGTTCGGGAAAGAGGCCGGTGTGTTTGAAGCTGGTGGGCTGGATGCGGAAGGTGAGGCCGAGGCGCTCGTAGCCGATGTTCCAGTTTTCGGGGAGAGGTTTTTTGTATTCCCAGCGGCCGCCGCCCTGTTCGCTGCGGTGATAGTAGCCGTCCCAATCGCGCCACTCCGGGCTGCCGGTCTTGGGCCAGATGACCTGCGGATCGGGGCGCACGAGGGTGAAGCGGCCCCAGCGTTCCTGCTTCATGCCGAAGCCGCAGTGGAGGAGTTGATAATCACGCCAGCCATCGGCGACGAGGAGGGGAGAGCGTTGGATAACGGGAGCGGGCACGATGCGGGGAGCGAAGGCGTGACGGGCGAGGGTGTCGAGCGTGCAGCCGCGGACGTGCAGCCGTGGCCGAGTCGTGCGAGATACGAAGTCACAGGGAGATAACGGGAGGCAGCGCGCTCATGGTAACTACGCAGAATGGGCGGATTGACAGCACTGGGCGGGTGATCTTTCTAGGGCGCTCCATGCAAAACCCCCTCCTTAAATCCCTGCGTGCGTGTGCTACCCTCATGGTCGCCTGCACGTCTTTATTGCACGCCGATCTGGTCGAGACCAAGAGCGGCGCCCGTCTTGTCGGCACTGTCACCAAGGTGGATGCCGGCGCGGTCACCCTCGCGACGGACTACGCGGGCACGATCACGATCAAGCAGTCCGAAGTGGCCCGCATCGAGACCAGTCAGCCCCTCGTGATCCGCCTCGTGGGTGGAACCACGATGGCCGGCACGGTCGAGACGGCCGCTGACGGAAAGATCGCAATCAAGGGCCAGGACGGCACGATCACGACCACGGTGGACAAGCTGGCAACCACCTGGGCACCGGGTGCAACCGACCCGGCGGTGGCCGCCTTGGAGCGCAAATGGAAATACGAGGCGGACTTCGCGCTCGCCGGCAAGACCGGCAACAGCGAACAACTCAGCTACGGCGGCGGCGCAAAGGCCACTCTGGCCGGCCCGACCGACACCCTCAAGTTCTACGGCGCGTTCAAATATGACAGCACCGAGGGAGTGAAGACCGACGACAAGCTCAGCCTCGGCGTGGACTACGCCAACAACTTCAGTGGTCGCTACTCCTGGTATGTGCGCGATGAGGGCGGCTACGATCAGGCCAAGGACATTGATTTCTACAACGTGGCCGCGTCCGGTCTCGGCTACGACTTCGTCCAGAACAAGCCTGTGCAGATGCTCACCGGCCGCGCCGGTCTGGCGTATCGCTTTGAAAACTACGGCTCGGTGCTCACCGAAGACGTGCAGAGCGCCGGTCTCGATTTTGGTCTGGCTCATTTCTACAAATTCCCCCGCGCCCTGCTGGTCAACTCGCTCAGCTACGTGCCCTCGATCGAGGATTTCTCCAACTACCACGCCGTGCATGATTCCAGCCTCCAGTTGCCCCTCGCGGGCAAGTGGGACCTGCGAATCGGCGTGAACAACGACTACAACAGCGTCCCGGGCGCGGGTGTGAAGAAACTGGATACCACCTACTACACGAAGTTCGTGCTGAGCTGGGAGTAATCCTTTTTTCGCATTTCCCCATCGCATTTAATCCTCAAAGCCCGTCGCCCTTCCGCGACGGGCTTTTTTGTGCATCAATCCCCGAATGACGCCGCGAGCAAACCCCCAATCCGAGCGGCCGCAGGACGCGGGTAAATCACATCGCATCGCGGTGTTTGCCGACACGCATGACGCCTATCCGCCGCGACTGCCCGGCCTGCTGGCGGAGGCGGACGAGCTTTGGCACCTCGGCGACGTGTGCGCGCCGGACGTATTGGCGGAGTTCGCCGCCCTGGGGCGTCCCCTCTTTGTAGTGCGGGGCAACAACGACTCGCATTTCGCCTGGCCGCTGACGCGCCGACTGGAACGGGCGGGGCGCGTTTTCCATCTGGAGCACATCGCGCCACGCCGCGCTCCGGCGAAAGCGGAGTTCGTGCTCTGCGGGCATACACATGTGCCGGAAGACACGACGGACGCAGCAGGCGTTCGCTGGCTGAATCCCGGCTGCATCTCGTATCCTCGGGGACAAGGAAACAGCTTTGCCTGGCTCACGATTGCGGCAACGGGCGAGGTGGATTGGCGGACGGTAGCGCTTTGACGGCGCGGCGTGAGGCCGGGCGAATCCGGTCCGGCCAAAATCCCACTGGCGCGGGCGGCGCGCCTGTGTTCTGTGATGGCCACGCGCAACCAGTGACGAACGGAGTATTTCAAGGCCTGTTGGATTTTTTCACGCCACCACCTCCACCGGTGGCGGCGGGCGGGCCGTCGGCATTGGCTATACAAACCCGCGAGGCGGTGGTGACGGGCCCGGCGCCCGGTCAGCCGGTGGCGGCAAACACGATCGTTTTTGAACGAAGCGCCAAGGCGAAAAACTACCGGCTGACGCTGCGCAAAGACGGGGTGGCGGTGGCGACTATCCCGGCACGCGGCACGGAGCGGGACGCACGCGTTTTCGTGGCGCAACACGCGGACTGGCTGGCGCGGGCGCGGGAGCGGCAGAGTCGCAAGCCGCGCGCGGCGCAAGTCTGGACGCTCGGCACGGAAGTGCTCTGGCGCGGCGAATTGCGCGAAGTGCGCAAGGCGCTGGAAGGCGAACGCCCCTGCGTGTGCCTGGGGGCGGATGTTTTTCGCGTGCCGAAACTCGACGGGGATCTGCGGCCGACGCTGGAGGCGCATTTTCTCCGCGTGGCGAAAATCGAGCTGCCCGGGCGCACCTGGGAACTCGCGGCCGAGACCCGCATGGCGGTGCGGGAGGTCGCGGTGCGCAACCAGCGCACCCGCTGGGGCTCCTGCACGACCGCCGGCGTGATCTCGCTAAACTGGCGACTCGTGCAGGCGCCGGAGACGGTGCGCGATTATGTGATTTACCACGAACTGATGCACCTGCGGGAGATGAACCATTCGGACCGTTTTTGGCGGCGCGTCGAGGAGGTGTATCCAGATTGGCGTGACGCGGAGCGCTGGCTGAAACGCAACGGGTCGCTGCTCGGGCTTTGAGCCTACTACGACGTCGGGCGATAAAAACCCGGCGCGTCCGGGCTCAGCGGAAGTCCACCAGCTCGAGATCGAAGACGACGGATTGCTTGCCGCGGACCTTGTTGCGAAGGCCCTTTTCGCCGTAGGCGAGCCAGTAAGGGAGAACCACGGTGCGGCGCTCGCCCTTCTTCATGGTGAGCAGGGCTTCGTCCCAGCCGGAGAGCGTCTGGTTGCGGCCGACGGCGAAGTTGTAAGGGCCGCCGTTGTCGGCGGAGGAGTCGAACTTCTGGCCGTTGGAAAGAAAGCGACCCTCGTAGTAAATGGTGACGAGTTGCCCGGCCTGCGGCGTAGCCGTGCCGGTGCCGGCGCGGCGGATAAAGTAGCGGGCGCCACCGGGTGTTTCGAGGGCGCCGGCGAAGTCGCGGGCGAGGAGGGCGGCATCCTTCTCCGACCATTGGTAAGCGACGCCGGCGAGGGCGATGCGCATGGCGGCATTGATCGGCTCGCCGGGGTTTTTGCGCATGAAAATCCCCGAGCGCACCACGATGGCGACGGTGCCCAACATGAGCCCGAGGAGGAGGAGGTAAACGGGGGTGCGCATGGGGAGGCGGCGGCGGTCGGGAGCGAGCGAGGCGTGGCGCGAAGGCCGGCCTAGTTACGCGAGGAACGAGCAGATGTATTCGCAGAGACCGGACTCGACCGTGATCGTAAAGCCTGAGTTGGCGGCGACATCAAAATAGGTGCCGGCGGCGTAGGTCGCGACGGCGGTCTGGTCCTTGAGCGTGACTTTGCAGGCACCGGCGACGATCTCCATGCGCTCGGCGGCGCCGGTGCCGAAGTAATAGGTGCCGGGACGGATGAGCCCGAGGGTTTTTTTCGAGCCGTCGGCGAAGAGGACGGTGTGGCTGACGACGTTGCCGTCGAAATAGACATTGGCCTTGGTGTGGACCGTGACGCTGGAGAACTCGGATGGGATGGAGGACATGGTGATTGGGAAAAGGGGAAGCAGAACGAGAATGATTGCGAGAACGAGAACGATTTTTACGGACGACCTGCGCGGGAACGGGCAGCACTTCGGGATGCGTCTCGTCCTGGAATTACTCCTGCCGGTGTTTTTGCTCATCGCGCTCGGCGCGGCGTTGCAGCGGGGCGGGTTCTTCGGAGCGGGAGTGGTGACCGGATTGAACCGGTTGAGCTACTGGGTGGCGTTGCCCGCTCTGATTTTTTCGGGCCTGGCGGACGCAAGCAAGACGGCGGCGGACGCACGGACGGGTTACCTTTTGGCGGTGATGATGGGGACAACCGTGCTGGTGGCGGGCCTGGGCTGGCTCATCGCGGGGCTGCTCGGTGTGCCCTGGACGGGACGCGGCACCTTCACGCAGGCCTTTTTTCGCGGGAATCTGGCGTTTGTGGGTCTGCCGATCCTGCTGCACCTGCCCGGGGTTCCGCCCACCGTGGTGATGCTGATGCTGGCTCCGATGATGCTACTTTACAACGTGCTCGCGGTCACTGCGCTGGTGGCAAGTCGTGAAGGTCTGCGACTGGGGGCGGGGCGCGCGCTGGCGGCGGAATGGGTGCGCAACCCAATCATCCTCGCGAGTATCGCGGGCGGGCTTTGCCACTGGCAGGGGTGGACCCTGCCTACGGTGTTCGCAGGCACACTTGGGCAACTGGGCAAGATGGCGGTGCCTCTGGCCCTGGTGACGATCGGCGCGGTGTTGTTAACCCTGCCCTTGGAAGCGTCGCGCGAACGGGTGTGGGCGGTGGGCGCGGTTGCGGGCAAGGTGGTTATCTCGCCCTTGGTCGGAGTCGCGGTGGCCTGGGGGCTGGGGCTGGTCGGCGTGGAGCGCACGGTTTTACTCGTGATGCTGGCGTGTCCGACGGCGGTGATTTCTTATTCGATGGCGGGCCAACTCGGCGGGGACGAAGGCCTCGCGGCACAGGTCGTGGTGGGAAGCACCCTCGCCTCCGCTGCGTCACTCGGGTTGATTTTGGCGCAGGCAAGCTGAGCGACGGGTAAGCCGAAACGCGGTTGCCACGCGGGGAAACCCGGGCAAGCTGACCGACGAAACACAATTCAACTTATGAACTACGCCACATTGGTTTTGATGACAGCAGGCATGATCGGCCTGAGCGGCTGCGCCTCAAACCACGACGCCCGCATCACCAACCCGCGCCAGCCCGGACCGGCGATCGGAACGGCGGTGGGCACTGTGGGCGGCGCGGTGGTGGGCAATGCCGCCGGCCTCGTCGTCGGCGTGGGTGAGGGCGCGGCGAACGCCGCCTCAGTTCCCTTCAACAATGACCGTCGCGTGATCCGCACTTGGCGCACCGAAGTGACGGCTGACGGTCGCACGATCCAGGTGCCGGTGGAGATCGAGGTGGATCAATACGGCCGGCCGGTGAAGTGACCGCAGCCGGTCTGCCTCCAGTTCAGGGCAGCTCCAGTATCAGGGTTTCTCCGGTGCGTGCCCGCACTCCGAACACCTCGTGCAACAGCCCGGCGGTCAGAACCGTTTCCGGCTTTCCCGCCGCGCGCAATTCGCCGTGGGCGAGCACCAGCACCTCGTCGAGGCAGTTCGCGACGCGCAGATCGTGCAACGACATGACGACCGTGCCGCCCGCTCGCGCGAGTTCCTTGGCCAGCAATAGCACTTCCAAACCGTGGCGGGGATCGAGAGGCGCGAGCGGTTCGTCCCAGAGCTGCACTGGAGCGGCCGTTACCAAAGCGCGCGCGAGCAGGACCCGCTGGCGCTCGCCTCCCGAGAGTGCGTTCACCGGCCTTTTAGCCAGCGCGCCAAGGTCGAAGCGCGCGAGCGCCGCGTCCACGCCAGCCTCGTCGTCGCCGTGCGCGTAGCGGCCTTGCTGAACCACACCGCGCACCGGAAAACCGAATTCGAAACGTGCCTCCTGCGGCACCCAAGCGACCTGCCGCGCTCGCTCCGGCATCGCGATCTCGTCCACAAGGCGCCCCGACCATCGCACTTCGCCTAGCGAAGGCAACAAGCCCGCTGCAACCTGCAGCAAGGTGGATTTCCCCGATCCGTTCGGTCCCACCAGTCCGATCAAGCGCCCGGGTCGGAGGTCGAGCGAAAGGTCACGCAGCCGTCCACGCACGGTCGCGTTTCGCAGACTCACCGGACTGTCGGTTGCTGGCGCGTTTGTGCTCATGCGCGTTTCCTTAACAACCACAGGAAAAACGGCCCTCCCACCAGAGCCGTCACGATGCCCAGTCTAAGGCCTCCCGCGAGACGCCCCGCCAGATCGCAAGCCAGCACGAAGGCCGCGCCGCCGAGCACGCACAATCGGACCAGCCTCCGATGTTCCGGCCCGACTGCGAGACGTAGTGCGTGTGGAACTACGAGGCCCACGAACCCAACGATACCCGCGACGGCGGTCGCCGTTGCCGCCAAAACCGTCGCCAGAACCAACATGCGCCGGCGCAACCCGCGGACTTCGACACCTAGGCTCTGCGCCTCGCGTTCTCCGAGACTGAGCAGATCCATCTGCCGGCCGAGGGGCCATACCAGTGCCACCGCCACGATAATCGGGGTCGCGGCCCAGACATGCAGCCATGTGCGATCCTCAAGGCCACCGAAGAGCCAGAACAAGAGCTGGGAACTGCGGGCAAAGAGTTCACCGGTGGAGATCACGTAGCTGGTCACAGCGCCCAGCAGGGCGTTGAGCGCCACGCCCGCCAGTAGCAGGCGTTCACTGCTCGCCCCGCGTTTCGCCAGCGCAAGCACGGCGAGGGTCGCCAAGGTTGCGCCGGCCACTGCTGCGAGAGGTAAAACCCAGATCGCGAGCGCGGCCCAGCCGGCCGAAATAATCAACACCGCCCCCGCCGCCGCTCCGCTGCTCACCCCGAGCAGATCGGGGCTCGCGAGGCTGTTGCGGAAATACGCCTGCATCACCAGGCCGCCGGTCGAGAGCGCCGCGCCCGTCAGCATCGCCACCAAAACACGGGGCAGGCGCAACTGCCAGATCACAAGCGAGGCCTCGGCATCCGTTCCCGTCAGCCCCGCCCAGAGCCGCGCCGGTCCCATCGCGATCTCGCCGAGAACAAGCGAGACACCGGCGAGCACGACGAGCAGCACGATCAGGACGGGCAACATCCGCCCGCGCGTGGCTTCGGATTTTATGAACGGCATCGCCGTCATCGCATGGCCTCCGGATGCAGCGCTTTGGCGAGCTTCTCGTAGCCATCAATGCGGAGGTGGGAAACGCAGCCGAGATACGCCGCAGGGAGCACCACCGCACGTCCTTTTTTCACCGCGTCCATAAACATGTAAGGCGGGATTTTTCTTAGTGGTGCAAGCGCCCTCTCGCGCGCCTCCGGGCCGTCGTCCGCCGTGCCCGGCGCCTCGGGGTCGAGGCCCACCACCACTTGCTCGACCGGCCAGCCAAGCATCTTCTCGGTCGGCTCCGGGGCGTGTCCGCTCAGACCACCAAGCGTGGTCGCGAGGTTCTCCGCACCGGCGTGATCGCAGAGATCCTGAAACGTGGTGCCCGCGCCGGACACGAGGCCGTAGGTGGTGGCGCTCACGACCTTTACCGGTCGCACGCCGCGCAGCTTTTCGCGCAGGGCGGCGAGACGGGTCTCGCAGCGGGCGATGAGTGACTCGGCCCGCTCCGGTGCCCCGCCACCGAGCGCACGGCCGAGTTCGCGCAAGTTGGCATACACGTCGGACAGCGTGGCGTAGCGATCAAAAATCAGCACCTTCACACCCGAGCGCCGCACCTGCGCGACCAGCTCCACACGGCTGTAATCGGCGAACAACACCAGGGTGGGTCGGTGCCGCAGGATCGTCTCGCTGTCGCCGGAAGAGATGCGCGGATAAGCCGCCGCCTCGCGCGCAAGCACGCAATACTCCGCCGCCGTCGCGAGGTGCGAGAGTGCCGCGATCTGCCCCGGCTCTGCCAGCGCAAGCAACAGCTCGTCCGATCCAACCGTCTGCGAGACCACGCGCACCGCCGCCTCCGCCGCGAACGCCGCGGAGGACGCGGCGATACACGCGAGGAGCAGACCAAGGAAAACACGGAGGCGCGGAGGCATGTTGGCGAAACGGTGGGCGAGGTCGGCGGCGGTGCCTATCAGAATTTCCACTCCACGCCGCCATACGCACCGAAGGGAAGCGCCGGGTAGTCCTTCACCTCGGCGTAGCGTTCATCGAAGACGTTCTCGATGCGCAGCTTCAGCAGCAAGTTTTTGCGCAGCGCGTAGCTGCTGAAAACCCGCACGGTGGCGAAGTCCTCCACCTGCGAATACGGCGGGGCGTCGTAGCGGCGCATTTGCACGCGCAGACCGGTGCCGACCAGCCAGGCCGACGTCGCCTGCCACGTCGCCTGGGCGTTGAACGCATGGCGTGGACGACGCACAAGCGGGCGCTTGGTGAGGCCGTTCTCGGCGTCGAGGTAAGTGTAGTTCACGCTCAGCGCGACGGTTTTGGCCGGACGGTAATCGAGGGTCGTTTCGATGCCGCGAATCTCGGCGCGGCCGACATTCTGCGCTGCGCCGCCGACGAACTGAACGAGATTCTCCACCTCGTTGCGGAAGGCGGTCACGGTCGTGTCCAGCTTGCCGCCCCAGGGCTGGCTCACTCCGACTTCCTGACCGCGCGAGCGCTCGGGTTCGAGCGACGTCACGGGCGGAAAGCTGTAGGCGAAGTTCTGGACCTCCGGCGCGGCGAAGGCGGTGCCGTCGGAGGCGTGCACGCGCGTGCCGGTGCCGGCAAAGCGATAGGTCGCGCCGTAGCGCCAGGTGTTGGCCGCGCCATAGAACTCGTCGTAAACATCGCGCCGTGCCGACCCGAGGATGGTCAACGCGTCGGTCACATCGTAGGTCGCGCCAAGGAAGCCGGCCTCGCTCACCTCGTAGCGGGCGTAGTTTAATCCGAATACACCGCCGGGGCCGGGCGCGGGCGTTACCTCGACGTCCTGCCAGTTTTTCTCCACACCGGCCTGCAAGCTGAGCGCGGGCAGGGGCTTGAAGTCCACCTGGTAGCCGACGCTCTGCGAATCGACGGTTTTGTCGTCGTCGTAGGGAAAGGTGAAGGTCGGATCCGTGCCGCGTTGGGCGTCCTGCTGCGTCGCCAGTCCGGCGGTAAGCGTATGGGTCCAGTTTTCCGAGGGCCGGAAGGTCAGGCTCGGCATGAGGAAACTGAGCTTGCGGTCGAGCTGCTGGGTGAGGCTTGCGAAAGGCACACTGCCCGGCGTGCCGCCGTCGAATTCCAGGTAACCGGCCACGACGTCGAGTTGCAGCGCGGGCGTGATGGACCACCCGAGGGAGTTGAGCGAACTGCGCGCCTCGAAGGCATTGTTGGGGCGGTCGTTCTCGTCCGAGGTCACGCTCGCGGCGAGGTTCGCGTAGGCGTTCTTGCCGGCGGTCGAGATAACGGCCTCGGCACGAGCGTGGTCGAAAGAGCCGTATTCGGCGGTGACCGAGCCGTCGAAGCTGCCGGGCACCACGCAGCGGGGCGTGAGGAAATTAATCGCGCCGCCGAGCGCGCTGCCGCCTTGCGCCGAGCTGAGCGGACCGCGCGCAACCTCGATGCGTTCGAAAGCGTTCAGCGGGAAGTAGGCGAGGTCGAAGTAGCGGTTCATCGCCGTGGGCAGGCGACGCCCGTCCACGAGGATGCTGGTGTGGCGGCTCTCCGCGCCGCGCGTGAAGACGCCGACCGTCTGGCCGGGGCCGTTCCCGGCGAGGGTGACGCCGGGCAGTTGGCGCAGCGCCTCATCGGCCGTGGCGTAGCCCGCCTTCTCGATGTCGGCGCGGGTGAGCACCGTGATGGACGCGGCGGTTTTTTCCACCGGCGTGGGTGTGCGCGTGGCCGTGACGACGTAGGGTTCGAGTTGCACGGGCGCCGCATCGTCTTCGGACGGTGGCGTGGTAACGGACTGGGCCTGCACGCCGGACGCGCAGGCGCCGAGCGAACAGACAAGGAGGGACCGGCCCGCGAGGCGGGACAGCGTTGGGATTTTCATAGGGACCTGTCTTCCAGAATAAACGGCAAGAGCAGACCCCTCTCCGCCGGTTAACCGGCGAAGAACGGCTACTCTCACGCTTCATATTTGCGATGAAGAGAAACGTTCCGGCGCGCGCAAAAGTTCCGCGCCAGACGCGTGAGTTTTTCAGGTAGGATGTTCGGACTCCGCATGTGTTGGCGTTTCCTGGAATGGAAATCACCCGCCTCGCCCCTCGCCTTCACCGGATGCGACTCCGATTGGCTTTGTCCACGCGTTCACCGGCGTGGTGTGGGTCTGGTCTGATGCGATACCGCAGCGCAACTGTAGCCGGTTCTCACGGCTTTCCCCTGGTCCCGAAAAATTTAACAAAGAACTGCGAACCTCACTCCACCGCATCCCCTTCGCCTCGCCCTGACAACGCCCTTCCCTGCGCAGGTTTTGCGAAAGGAGACGCGTGCTTGGACTCCGCGACGGGCATATCGGTCGATGAGCGCTTTTTAAAGTTCATATCAACATATCCGTATGTAAAGATATGTTTTTGACTACAGAGGGAATATCACCTTCCCTCCTTCGTCCTTTGCCCTCCTTCTCACCGCACATGTCCGCCCTTGCCGCCACCTCCTCCGCCCTCACCGAGCACCCTGCCTTTCCCGCCCTTCGCGAGCTCTTCGCCCGCCGCATCGCCGTGCTCGACGGCGCCATGGGCTCGATGGTGCAGACCTACGGGCTCGGCGAGGCGGACTTTCGCGGCAAACAGTTCGCCGACTTCCCCCACGACCTAAAGGGTAACAACGACCTGCTCTGCATCACCAAGCCGTCGGTCATCGAGGAGATTCACGCCGCCTACTTCGCCGCAGGGGCCGACATCGTAGAAACCAACAGTTTCTCCGCCACCACCATCGGCATGGCCGACTACCACCTCGAGCACATCGTCACCGAGCTCAACCACGCCGCCGTCGCCTGCGCCCGCCGCGCCGCCCGCGCCGCCGAGGACTCAACCCCCGGCCGCCGCTGCTTCGTCGCCGGCGCCATCGGCCCGCTCAACCGCACTCTCTCCATGTCGCCCGATGTCAACCGGCCCGACTACCGCGCCGTCACGTGGGACCAGGTCGTCACCGCCTACACCGAGCAAATCCGCGCCCTTATCGCGGCCGGCGTGGACATCCTTCTCGTCGAAACCATCTTCGACACCCTCAACTCCAAAGCCGCCCTCTTCGCGATCGAGGGCGTATTCGAAGAGTTAGGACGACGTCTCCCCGTGATGATCAGCGTCACCATCACCGACGCCTCCGGCCGCACCCTCTCCGGCCAGACCACCGAGGCCTTCTATAATAGCATCCGCCACGCACGGCCCTTCTCCGTCGGCATCAACTGCGCCCTTGGCGGCCGCGCCATGCGCCCCTACGTCGAGGAGCTCGCCCGCATCGCCGACTGCTACGTCACCTGCTACCCGAACGCCGGTCTGCCCAACGCCTTCGGCGGTTACGACGAATCCCCCGCCGACATGGCCGCGATCCAGCGCGAGTTCGCCACCGCCGGCCTCGTCAACATGGTCGGCGGCTGCTGCGGCTCCACGCCTCCCCACATCGCCGCCATCGCCTCCGCCGTGCGCGACCTCCCGCCGCGCAAGCCCGCCGTCGTTCCCACCGCCCTACGCCTCAGCGGCCTCGAACCCTTGACTGCCTGATTTCGCCGTGACCACTTCCGCAGCCTCCAATTTCCTCGTCGTCGGCGAGCGCACCAACATCACCGGCTCGCCCAAATTCGCCAAGGCCCTCAAGGCCGGCGATTGGGACGCCTGCCTCGCCATCGCCAAACAGCAGGTCGAGTCCGGCGCCAACGTCCTCGATATCAACGTGGACGAGGCGCTCATCGAGGGCGAAACCACCATGGTCAAGTTCCTCAACTTGATCGCCGCCGAGCCCGACATCACCCGCGTGCCCGTGATGATTGACTCCTCCAAATGGACCGTCCTCGAGGCCGGCCTCCAGTGCCTCCAGGGCAAGGGCATCGTC
>JAIYBI010000444.1 GCA_027488595.1 Opitutaceae bacterium
ACAACAAGAAGCCCGGGCACCTTCACGGTGTCCGGGCTTCTTGTTGTTTGCGGGGGCGATGGGTTACGGGCTGACCGCGTCCTTATTTTGTTTCTTCGGACGGAACTCGCGGTGCCCGGCCTCTTCCTGGAGGTGCAGATCCTCGATGATTTTTACCGCCGCCTCGTTTTTGCCTGCCTTTAGAGCCGCGCCGAGTTCGTCAATCGTGGCGCTGAGCTCCTTCATTTTTTCCGCGTAGGAAGCCTTCGCGGCCTCTTGGGCGGCGGCGGGCAGTTTCGAGATTTTCTCGGGAAGGTAAGCGGCCGCCTCTTTGGTAGCCTTGGATAGTTTCTCGACGAGGGCGAGCGAGGCCTCGTTTTGCGCGGGGTCGGCCACCTGGCGCCGGAGTTTGCGGAAGGAGCCGTTCATTTTCTCCATGGCGTTACCTAGTTTTGTGTCACCTTCGCCGCCTTCGCCCTTTTCGTCGGCCTTGATCACGGCGGGGGCTGCGAGGATGAGAAGGAGGGCAATCAGGGAGATGTGTTTTTTCATGGAGTAGGCGTGGTCAGTGTTGATGGCGATCACCGTGCGGCGGTTCAACTTGTTATCCTGCGATTTGTGCGCGCCCAATTAATTGGCCAAGATCCGCCTAACCGACCTATGTCTGCACGCGCCGTGCCCGACTCCGACGCCAAAGATCCATTCACCCCGCCAGCGCTCAGCCTGCGGCCCATCGGCTACGTGCGGACCGCCCAGCAGGTGAAGTTTCAAGCGCGTCATCAGCCCGATGAAACCGAAGCGGTGGCGGCCGACGGCCAGACCGGCAACGTCCTCGAACTCTTGCCCGAACCCGGGCTGGAGCTCGCGTTGCGCGACCTCGCGGGCTTCGAGCGGGTGTGGCTGATCTGGTGGTTTCATCGCAACGACACGTGGAATCCGCTCGTGCGCCCGCCGCGCGGTCCTTCGGTCAAGCGCGGCGTGTTTGCCACCCGATCGCCCCACCGGCCCAACGCCCTTGGCATGACGCCGGTTCGTCTGCTCGGGATCGAAGGCCGCCGGCTCCATCTCGGTCCCTGCGACCTGGTGGACGGCACGCCGGTCTTTGACCTAAAACCCTACGTGCCCGCCTATGATTCGTTTCCTGATGCCGCCGCCGGCTGGATAGACGAAGTGGACAAGTCGGATGCACTGCCGCCGCGCTTCATCGTGCGGCTCGGTGCGCTTGCCCTTGCGCAGGCGGAGTGGTTGCGGGCCGGTTGGGGGATTGATTTCACCCCGCGTCTGAACGAGCTGCTCGCGCGCGATCCTTCCCCGCACCGCACGCGGCGCATCCGCCGCCAGCCGGGGGAGCGTTTCGAGATCGGCTGCGGCGCGTGGCGGGCCTGCTTCACGTTGAGCGGCGAGCGGGTGGATGTAGAGATGCTCGGCCCCGCCTATCCGCGCCGGTTTTTGATGCGGCCCGGCTACGAGGAAGTGCCGGACCGCGTGGCGCAGCTTGCCTTTCTCGATGTCTGGCCCGACTCGGAACTCCCGTTAAAGGACTAGCCGCTGACGATCTTTTTCCCGGCGTTTCGCTCCGTGGCCTGATACCAGTGGTAAAAAGCCCAGATAAGGGCGAGGAAGCTCATGAACATGCCGCCGAGCTTCATGGTGGCGGCACCGAGCAGCTGATCCTGCGCGGCGTCGAAGCCGGGTATCAAACGGGGCGCGTATTCGTAGGTGGGGTAGAGGATTTCGGACGAGAAGGCGAGGTAGGCGAAGAGGGGCGTCATCATAAGCGTCACGGCCACGAGGTAGAGCATTTGCAGCGCGTATTTGGCGGGCGGATACTCCCGGCTCGGGCTGAGCAGGGGCCACCAGTAGAGCAGGGCGGCGGCGAAGAAGGTGACGTGTTCAAGCACGTGGATGAATTTATCCCGCAAGGCCCAGTCGTAGAAGGTCGGCAGGTGCCAGACGGAGATCGTGGCGGTGTAGATCAGGGCGCAGACGGCGGGGTGGAACAAAACGCCCAGAGGGCGGCGTAACGCGGGTTGTCCGGTGAGGTGCGAGACCAGCCATGCGGGCAGACCGGCAAGCATGAGGATTGCGGCCGGGTAGATGAGCAGCATGTGCTGCACCATGTGGGCGGTGAGCAGGAAACGTTCGCCGGCCTGATCGAGCGGCGAGCCGACCGCGAGGTAGAAAATCACCAGTGCCGAGTAGAAGCACGCGGCCTTGCCGGCCGGGTAGGGTGTGCCGATCGGCGCGAGGCGGGCGCGGAAGGGACCGGTGGCGAGGGCGTAGAGCCAGCCAAGCAGGATGAGGCCTCCGACGAGGTAGGGTTCGTTGTGCCAGTGGGTCCAATCAATCATGGTGAGAAAGTGAGGCGGAGTTCGCGCTCACCGACACTTTGCACGCTTGCGGGGATTTGTCGTGCTTAAGGTGGGATTGATGCAGTGCTTTTTTTGGGCGTGCGCCTTGGGACGGTGGTTTCAAGGCTGGGCTGATGTTACCTTCCGCCCCGGTTGCGCCGGAGTTTTCCCGTCTCGGTCGCCGCGCCCGTCCACCGGCGATCACCCGTCTCATGCAACTCGCACTGGAGACCCCCGGCCTGCTTTCGCTGGCGGCCGGGTTTACGGATAACGCCACGCTCCCCGTGGGCTCCGTTGCCGAGGCGCTGCGGGCACTGGCCGTCGTCGCGCCCGACTCCGAGTATCTGCAATATGGCACCAATGCCGGCCGCCCGGGCCTGCGCGCCGCGCTCGCGGCGAGGCTGGCGGCGCAGGATCAAGGCGCGGCTGATGTGGACGCCGTCGCCGCGCTGTGCGACGCCACCTTTATCACGAACGGTTCGCAACAGGCGCTTTACCTCGCGATCCAGACGCTGTGCGAACCGGGCGATATCGTGCTGGTCGACCGGCCCAGTTACTTCGTGTTTCTGGAATTGCTCGGCGGACTCGGAGTGGAGGCGCGCTCGATGCCGGTGGCGGCGGACGGACGCCTGGATTTGCCGGCCCTGGCGGGTTTGCTCGCCGGGATGGCGGCGGGCGGCGAGCGCAGTCGTCTGAAGGCGGTTTATTTTGTGAGCTACTTCTCCAATCCCTCGGGCCGCACGCTCGATGCGGCGGAGAAGCGCGGCCTGGCCGCGACGCTGCGGGCCGCCGGCTGCGTAGTGCCTATCATCGAGGATGCGGCGTATCGTGAACTCGGATACGATTCCGCGACCGCCCGCGCTGTGCCCGGCATCCTCGGCGACGCGGCCTGGGAGGGGTTTCCACTGCTTTACACCGGCACGCTGACCAAGCCCTTCGCGAGCGGGCTTAAGGTGGGCTTTGGCGTGTGTCCCGATCCCGCGTGGAGGGCGGCGATGTTACATGTGAAAGGGCATCACGATTTCGGCTCAGGCAACTTTGCGCAGGCCATCCTTGAGCAGGCAGTGCAATCGGGGGCCTTCGAGGCGCAACTTGCGGTGCTTCGCCGCGCTTATCTTGAGAAACGCGACGCCCTGCACGCCGCACTCACCGCTGCCGGGTTGCCCAAGCTGGGCTGGCGTTGGCGGATGCCGGAGGGAGGGCTTTACCTGTGGCTGGAGGCCCCGGCGGGCCTGGCGACGGGGTTTGATTCCGCGTTCTGCCGCGCGTGTCTGGACGAAGGCGTGCTCTATGTGCCGGGTGAACTGTGCTTCGGCGACGACGCTCCGATGAATACCGTGCGGCTGAGCTTTGGCGTTTTGTCGCCGGCGGCGCTGGCCGAGGCGGGCGCGAGGTTTGTTCGGGCCGCGCGCAAGGTGGCGGGCTGAGCTACTTTTTCTTGTAAACCGTGGCGGGGTCGAAGAGGCGTTCGGCGGTGTAGCCGAGCGAAAAATCGGTGCCGGCGGCGGCCGCGTCGAGGTCGGTGAGCTTGCGGTAGAAGCAGCTCTTGTAACCGTTGTGGCAGGAGGCGTTGGCCGCGCCGGATTGCTCGACCTTGATCAAAACGACGTCCTGGTCGCAGTCGGTGTAGAGCTCTTTTACCCACTGCACGTTGCCCGACTCCTCACCCTTGACCCAGAGCTTGTTGCGGGAGCGGCTCCAATAGGTGGCCTTCTTGGATTTGAGGGTGTGGGCGAGGGACTCGGCGTTCATGAACGCGAACATCAACACCTGGCCGGTGGCGATGTCCTGCGTGATGCAGGGGATCAGCCCGTCGGGGCCGAACTTGGGCTGGAGCGTGGTGCCGAGTTCG
>JAIYBI010000006.1 GCA_027488595.1 Opitutaceae bacterium
CCGCAAACACGACTGGTAACCCGGCTCTCCAATTCCTCTACCTCCATTCGTCATTAGTCATTAGGCATTCGTCATTTTCCGCCGCCGCCCTTCGCCCAAACCATGCTCCGCCTCTTCCGCATACTCTTCACCGCCCTTCTCTGCTGTGCCGTGCCCGCCTTCGCCCAGTCCGCGCGATGGGAGCCCGCCGGCGGCACCCTGCCGCGCGACCAGGTCAGCCAGCTCGCCTTGGTTTTCGAGAACTGCGAGCCCACCTCCACACCCGCCCTCCCTTCCGTTCCCGGCCTCGAATTCGGCAGCCCGAACCGCTCGCAAAACAGTTCCTTCAATCTCACCTTCGGTTCCAAAGCGGTCAGCAGCAAAACCATCACCTACACCTACCCCGTCCGCCCCACCCGGCCCGATGGCGAGGTCCGTATCCCCGCCTTTACCATCACGACCGACGAGGGTGCCATTTCCGTCGCCGCCGCCGGCTACCGCATCGTCGCCGCCACCCTCGGCCAGACCGGTCTCGCCATTGATGAGGTCGTCAAGGCCCGCATTATTCTTCCGCCCAATCCCGTCTGGGCCGGCGAGGTTTTCCCCCTTCGACACACCCTCGAAATCGAAGCCAACCGCACCTACCAATCCGCCGCCGCCCTAGATTGGACCGGCGTCCCGCTCTCCCTCGAGGATTGGTCCGCCCCCAAACCCGCCGCCACCAACGCACTCAAGTTCGAGACTCGCACCACCCGTGCCCTCGCCCCCGCCACCGGCCCCGTCGCCCTGCCCTTGTCCACTCTCCTCGTCGGCATCGCCACCGGCGCCGACATCTTCGGCCGCCCCACCGGCGAACGTTACAACATCAACAGCGCCCCCGTCACCCTCGAGGTCCGCCCGCTCCCCTCCCCCGCCCCCGCCGATTTCTCCTCTGCCGTCGGCCAGTTCACGCTCGAAAGCAAAGCCGTGCCCACGACCGCCGCCGTCGGCGAGCCCATCACCTGGACTCTCACCCTCGCCGGCACCGGCAACTGGCCCGCTCTCAACCGGCTCCCGCCCCGCTCACTCTCGCGCGACTTCCGCGTCATCTCCCCCCGCGCCCAAAAAACTCCCAAGGACAACACCCTCTTCGACGCCTCCCTCGCCGAGGACCTCGTCCTCATCCCCACCAAGGCCGGCCCCGCCACCCTGCCCGCCATCACCCTCAGCATCTTCAACCCCGCCACCGGCGCCTACGAAACGCTCCCCACCGAGCCCATCACGCTCACCATCACCCCGGCCGCGAACACCGCTTCAGCCCCGCTCTCCACACCCGCCCCGGGCACCACCCCGCCCGCCGCCGATCCCGCCGCCCTAAAACCTCTTCCCGCTCCACCCGCCACCCCTCTTCCCGGCGACCCGATCGCATCTCCACCCTCCGAAGCCTTGGCGAAGGAGAGCCCGCTCTCCCCCCGCACCGTCCTCATTGCCGCGCTCCTGCCGCTCATCCTCCCGCCCGTCTGCTGGCTCTCCCTCGCCGCCCGCCGCGCCCGCCGCCTTGATCCGCTTCTACCCCGCCGCCAGGCCCACGCCCGCCTCGCCGCCCTCGTTAACCAAATCGAATCCGCCTCCGTCACCGGCACCCCCGCCGCTCTCGCCGAGCTTCTCCTCCGCTGGCAACACGAGCTCCGCATTCTTCTCACCCTGCCCGCCACCCCGACCTCCCGCGACCTCCCCGACCCCGTCTGGTCTGCCCTCTGGATCGAGACCGAACGCGTGCTCTACCGCCCCGCCACCACTCTCTCCCCAGAGTGGTTCGCCAAGACCCGCGACGCCCTCGCCCGCGCCACCCCCAAGCCCTTCCGCCCGCTCAGCCTCTTCCGCCCCGCCCACCTCTTCGTGCGCGCCATCGCCATCGTCTTGGTCCTCCATTCGACCTTCGTCATCAGTCATTCGTCATTCGCCGCGTCCGCCTCCGAGTCCTACGCCGCCGGCGACTTCACCACCGCCACCAAGCTCTGGCGCGAACAACTCGCCGCCGCCCCCGCCGACTGGTCCCTGCACCACAACCTCGCCCTCTCGCTTTCCCAGCAAAACGCCTGGGACGAGGCCACCGCCCACGCCGCGCTCGCCGCCCTCTATGCTCCCCGCGAAGAAGCCCCCCGCCGCCTGCTCGCTCTTACGCTGCGCAACGCCACCTACCGCCCCGCCTTCGCCGACATCTTTCCCTCTCCACTCCCCACCGGTGGCGCGCTTCTCCGTCACCCCGCCGCCTTCCCCGGCCTGCTCACCCCGCGCGCCTGGCAGCTCCTCGTAGTGGCGTCGTCACTACTCGCCGCGCTCGCCCTCTGCGCCCGCCTCGCCGCCGCCTACGGAACTTCCCCCCGCGTCCTCCGACCACTCGGCAACGCCGGCCTCCTCATCTCCGTCCTCGCCCTCGCCGCCGCCCTGCTCGCCCTGCGCATTTATGCCCCGGTGTTGCCGCGTGACACCGTGCTCGTCTGGCAAACCACAACCCTCCGCTCCGTCCCCACCGAGGCGGGAGAGCCCCAGAAAACCACCACCCTCCCCGCCGGCACCCTCGCCCGCACCGACAAATCCTTCCTCGGCTGGCGCCGCCTGACCCTCCCCGACGGCACCACCGGCTGGACCCGCTCCACCCCGCTCCTCCCCCTCTGGCCGGCTCCCCCCGTCGCCACCCCGTAGGCATGAGCGCGTTCTTGCCTCCCGAACTTTTGCCTCCATGTTTCCCCACCATGAAACTCAGCGGCTACTCCAAGCAGGCTCGGCAAGCGCGCTCGCGGATGCAGCGGCTTTCCTCCGCAGCCGCGTATGCACAGATGGACCATCTGATGGGGAAGACGGCGACTTCACCCTCCCCGAGCGCCAGTGGACAGCCCTCATCGAATGGGCAGGCTCGTGCGGTAAAATCCTCC
>JAIYBI010000232.1 GCA_027488595.1 Opitutaceae bacterium
CACCTGCTCTCGCTCGCCTGCTCGGAGGAGACCGTTGTCCACAAACACGCAAGTGAGCGGCTTGCCGATGGCCTTCTGAGTGAGTGCGGCGGCGACGGAGTGGGCGATGTAGTCTTTAGTCGTCCAATCCTGCTTGGCGCCGCAGATGCCGAGGAGGAAATTGCTGATGACCTCGATGCCGCGCTCGGAGTGGAAAACCTCGGGGTGGAACTGGATGCCGTAGAAGTTGCGCTTCCGGTCCTCGATGACGGCAAACTCGGAATTCTCCGTCGTGCCGATGGCGGTGTAGCCGGGCGGCAGGGCGATTAGGCGATCACCATGGGAGTTCCAGACCTTGAGCTTCTTCGGCAGGCCTTTGAAGAGGCGTCCGGGCTTTTGTAAGGTGAGCACGCCATGACCGTATTCGCGGTGAGTGCTCTTGGAGACCTTGCCGCCGAGCAGGTGGCCTTGGAGCTGGATACCGTAGCAGATACCGAGAACGGGCACGCCGAGTTCGAAGAGCGCCTTGTCCGGCATGGGCGCATCCTTGGCGAAGACGCTGCTCGGGCCGCCGGAGAGGATGATGCCGATGACGCCGTCGGCCTTCAACTGGGCGGCGGGAGTCGAGTAATGATAGATTTTGGACAGCACCTGACACTCACGGATGCGGCGGGCGATGACCTGCGTGTATTGGGAGCCAAAATCTATGACGGCGATGATCTGGGACATGTGCGTGGATGACAGAAAAGCGGAGGGAGCGAGGGCGGGGCAAGAGCGATTGCCGGGAGTGCAGGCTTACACGGCGGGCGGAAGAACGTCGGTTAAAACGAAAGCCTGGAATTTTCCTGCTCACACCTCGGGCAATTTGAGCGATCAGTTTCGCCCTTCAGCGCATAAAGATGACCGCAGCGCGCGCAGTGGAAGGAAGTCTGCCGACGCTCCGCCTCGAAGCGGGCGTGGTCGCGACGATCATAATAAATCCACAGCCCGAGGAAAAGCCCTGCGATCAGGAAGCAGTAGGCCAAGGTGGCGGCGACGAGATCCATTTAGTGCGAGGAAAAGGGTGTTTCGATGATGGCTAAAACAAAAAGCGCCGGCTCCCGAAGGAGCCGGCGCCAGAAGTTTGTCCGGCCCGGTATAGGTCGGATGCTCAGGCTCAGGCCTGGGGAGCAATCTCGGTAACGGGGGCGGCCTTGGCGGCGGAGGCGCGCTTGGTAGGCTTCTTGTAACCTTGGTCATCAGCCTTTACGAACTCGATGATTGCCATGTGAGCGGCATCGCCCTGACGGGGCCCGAGCTTGTAGATGCGGGTGTAGCCACCGACGCGGTTGGTGAACTCCTTGTGCTTCTCGTTGAAGAGCGTGGTGATGGCATTCTCGTCACGGACGTCCTTCATGGCCATACGGCGGTGATGGATGGCGTCCTTCTTCTCGGTGGCGAGAGCGGCTTTCTTGGCCTTGGTGATGACCTTCTCGATGAAGGGACGCAGGGCCTTGGCCTTGGTGAGAGTGGTGGTGATGCGGCCGTGCTCGATGAGCGAAGCGGCCATGTTGGAGAGCATCGCGGCGCGGTGCTCTTTGGTGACGCCGAGGGAGGCGCGTTGTTTTTTGTGACGCATGGTGGTGGTGTATTGGGTTTCTGGTTACGTCTCCCGATCGGCAACCTGAACGCAGCGTGGGGCGAGCCGGCGGCGCGAGAGACAAAATGCGCCGGCCAGCCCGCCGGCCATAAGGCGCGACGAACTGGCCGGCGAAAGGCTTAGGCTTCTTTCTTGGCGTCGAGGAGACGCTCGTCGAATTTCATACCGAGGGACAGGCCGAGCTGCTCGAGCTTGTCCTTGATCTCGTTGAGCGACTTTTTGCCGAAGTTGCGATATTTCAGCATCTCCTGCTCGGTCTTCATGGCGAGTTCGCCGACGGTGGTGATATTGGCGTTGTTCAAGCAGTTGGCGGCGCGCACCGAGAGCTCGATTTCGTTGACAGACATGTTGAGGAGCTTGCGGAGCTTGTTCTGCTCCTCGCTGACCTCGGACTGCTGGCTGTCGAACTCGTAGGCCTCGTCGGTGACGCGATCGAAGACGTCGAGGTGATGCTTGAGAATCGAAGCGGACTGCTTGAGGGCGGCATCGGGATCAATGCGGCCATCGGTCCAAACCTCGAGGATGAGCTTGTCGTAATCGGTGATCTGGCCGACGCGGGTAGCCTCCACGGAATATTTGACCAAGCGAACAGGAGAGAAGAGGGAGTCGATCGGAATGACGCCGATGGACTGCTCGTCCTTCTTGTTTTGCTCGCCGGGGTAGTAACCGCGGCCGGTCTTGATCTCGACTTCGGCGTGGAAGGGGCGGGCCTTGTCGAGGGTGCAGATAACCTGGGCGGGATTGACGATCTGGATGTTGGCATCCGCTTGGATGTCGCCGGCGGTGACCGCACCCTCTTTGTTCACCTTGATTTGCAAGGTGATGGTCTCGCGTTTCTGGGAAACGATGAGGACCTTCTTGAGGTTGAGGACGATGTCGGAGACGTCTTCGACGACGCCATCAATGCTCTGAAACTCGTGCTGAACACCATCAATCTTGATGGACGAGATGGCGGAGCCTTCGATGGAGCTGAGGAGGACGCGGCGCAGGGAGTTGCCTACGGTGTGACCGTAGCCGGCCTCGAAAGGCTCGGCGATGAACTTGGCGTAGGTCGGAGTGGCGCTGTCCTCGACCTTATTGAGCTTGCTGGGCAATTCGAACTTTCCGAGGCGTTTGGGCATGGCGGGCAGGAGATGTTGCGTGGGTTAAAAAGGAAACCGCTAAAGGCGGACCTTTAGAAGCGCGAGTAAAACTCGACGATCAATTGCTCGTTGATCTCGGGGGCCATTTCCTCACGGGTGGGGAGACGGTTAACGACAGCCTTGAAGGCCTCGGGGCTGAGGGCGAGCCAGCCGGGGACGGCGCGGGCGCGATTCTCTTCCAGATTGCGGGTGGCGAGCTGGCGGGAAGACGCATTGTTGCGAATCTCGATCTCGTCGCCGACCTGAAGGCTGTAGCTCGCGATGTCCACCTTGTGGCCGTTCACGCGAACGTGGCCGTGGTTGACGATCTGACGGGCTGCGGCGCGGGAGCGGGCGAAACCGAGCAGATAAACGACGCTGTCGAGACGGGTCTCAAGGAGCTGGATGAAGCGCTCGCCGGTGACGCCGCGCTCTTTCTTGGCGGCCTCGAAGGTCCGGCGGAATTGGCGCTCGAGGAGGCCGTAGATCATGCGAAGCTTCTGCTTCTCATTCAGGCCGACCGCGTATTCAGAGAATTTGCGGCGGAGCTTGGGGCCATGTTGGCCGGGAGGATAGGGACGACGTTCAAACGCCTTGGTAACGCCGAAGAGCGGCGTGTTGAAGCGGCGGCTGAGGCGGTTGGTGGGACCAGTATAACGAGCCATTTTAGTAAACCTTTAAGTGGGTTGAATCCGTTGGGTGGATACGCGCAGAAGCGATTAGCAGCGGCGGCGTTTGGGAGCACGGCAGCCGTTGTGGGGAACGGGCGTGACATCAATGATGGAGGAAATCTCAAGGCCGATGGCCTGGAGGGCGCGGATGGCGCTGTCGCGGCCGAGGCCGGGACCGGAAACCTTGATCACCACATCACGCAGGCCATGGGACATGGCGTTGCGGGCGGCGTCTTGGGCGACGACCTGGGCGGCGTAGGCAGTGGACTTGCGCGAACCGCGGAAGTTGCACTTGCCGGCACTGGACCAGGCGATAACCTGACCCTTGCCGTCGGTGATCGAGACGATCGTGTTGTTGAAAGAGGCAAGAATGTTGGCGACACCGGAAGTGACGTTTTTGGAGCCCTTGGCCTTGCGAATCTTGATTGAACCCAACTCCTCCTTGAGGAGCTCTTCAGCGGTAGGCTGACGGGCAACGCCGCCGATCAACTCGACGGGTTTCTCAGGGGCTGCGGGGGCAGCAGGAGCAGCGGCGGGGGCGCCGGCCTCGGCAGAGGCCTTAGGGGCCTTGGCGGGTTTCTCCGCAGCGGGGGCGGCGGCAGCCTTCTTGGGGGCTTTTTCTTTTTTGGGAGCAGACTTATCTTCGGCCATAACGTGTAGTGTGTTAAAAGATTATTCCTTCGCTTTGGACACGCCGACGGTGCGACGGGGACCCTTGCGAGTGCGGGCGTTGGTGGAGGTGCGCTGGCCGCGGACGGGCAGGCTGCGGCGATGGCGAATGCCGCGGTAGCAACCGATGGCCTGGAGGCGCTTCAAGTTACCCATGAGCTCGCGGCGCAGATCGCCTTCGACGACCCACTTGTTCTCCGTGATGACATGGAGGATCTTGTTGAGCTGCTCTTCCGTGAGAGCTTCGGCGCGAGAGTCGGGGTCAATACCGACTTCTTTGACGATGATATCGGCCCGGATGGGACCGATACCGTAAATGTAACGGAGGGAGAACGCGACTTTCTTCTTCGCGGGAATATCAACGCCGAGGATACGAGGCATAGGTTGGGTTGTGGTTAAGAGTTAATGCTGAAAGCTAACGGGAAAGTGTGGGTGGCGCGCATTAGAGCGTGCCAGAAGGTGGAACAGTGAGAACTTCGGGACCTTCCTCACGGGTGAGGACGGTGAACTCGAAGTGAGCGGAAGGAGCGGCGTCGGCGGTGACGATGGTCCAACCATCTGAGAGCGTCTTGGTTTTGTGGGTGCCGAGATTGACCATGGGTTCGATGGCGAGGGTCATACCGGGGTAGATTTTCGCGCCGGAGCCCTTGCGACCGTAGTTGGGAATCTGCGGTTCCTCGTGCATAGCGACGCCGACGCCGTGGCCAACCATCTCGCGGACGATG
>JAIYBI010000418.1 GCA_027488595.1 Opitutaceae bacterium
CGGTGAAGAAGGAGGAGGCCAAATGAGCACCTCGCCACTCCCACCTGATCCGGATAGCAAGGGACACATCGAGCAGGCCGGTGCTTCGGATGAGAGCATCCAGCGCGTCCACGCCATTTTGATCCGCGAGAAAGAGGAGCCCAAGGAGGGCTTTACTCCGATGCCGCTTTTCTTGCTCGGTTTCATCTCGGCGATGATCTTTCTGGGCGCGGTTTACTTCGTCCACTATCGCGGTGATTTCGATCCCCTCGTTTACGATTACCGCTTCGATGCCGCCGCCGCGAAAGCTGCCGCCTCCGCGCCGAAGGAGCTCACGCCCGAGCAGATCGTCGCAAAGGGCCGCGTGCTCTACAACACCTGCGCTTCCTGCCATACCCCCAGCGGTATGGGCGTGCCGGGCGCCTTCCCTCCCCTTGCAGGTTCCGAGTGGGTGAACGGACCCGAGGAAGGTATCATTCGCGTTTTGCTGCACGGGCTCGCTGGACCGATCGTGGTGAAAGGAAATCCTTACAACGGCAACATGCCCGCCTTTGGTCCTGGTGGCGGCTACAACTGGAACGACGCCAAAATCGCGCAGGTTCTCACCTTCATCCGTCAGGAGTGGGGTAACACCGGTGCTCCGATTACGCCCGAGAAGGTTGCTGAAATCCGCAAGCTTGAGTCGGCCCGCGCCAAGCCTTGGAGCGATGCGGAGTTGGCACCGTTTGAGAAGCGCTGAGCCGGGCCTCAGTCCAATCATGCGCTCGGCTTGGGCGATCACCTTTGCTTCGTCGCGATCAGAATGGACCTTGGCGATTGATTGTTTAACGGTGTTGTTTTCATGAACGTTCGAATTCTCACTCTCGCCCTCGTCTCCACGCTCCTCGCGGGTTGCGCTCAGACCTCTCATCGCGCTCCCGCCTCCACTTCGTCCGCACCGGTGAAAGTTCAAAAAATCACGGATCTCACCGGCACGCGCTGGACTTTGATTGTGCTTGAAGGACAGCCCATCGAGCCGTCCTCGACCGGCTGGGCGGCCCCTGGTCTCGACTTCGCGGCCGACGGGCAAAGCGTGGTTGGTTTCAGCGGCGTGAATCGCTTTGGCGGTCGCTATTCGCAGGACGGCGCCGCGCTGGACTTCGGCCCCTTGGCGATGACACGCCGGGCCGGACCGCCGGAATTGATGCAGACCGAGAGCCGCTTCACGCGAGTTTTGAGCAGTGTAACCGGCTGGCGTCAGCGCGGAGCGAATCTGGAGCTGATCGCCGCCAACCAAGTCGGCGCGGTGCTCGCGCCGGTTGTCGGAAAGAAGTAAGCCTGCTGCCGCTGAGACGAAGCGCAGGCGTGCGATCGGTTTTTGTTATGGTGTCACCGCACTGGCGACCGTCTTCCGCACCATACGGGCCATTGACTCTTCGGAGTTGAGATTGGTGACGTCCGCGAGCGGCACCCAGGCGAGTTCCTTCGACTCGTTTTCCGCCCGCACCAGGGGCTCGTCGGGGTCGGCTTCGATCATGAAGCGCAGGTCGTAGTGCCAGTGCGCCGGATCGGTTTTGCGGGCGGGTATCCAATGCCGGTCGAGGTCGAAAATATCGGTGCCCACGGCGTGCAGCTTTGTGAGCCCGCTCTCTTCGGTTCCTTCGCGCAAGGCGACCGCGAGCAAATCGCCGTCGCCGTCGGCGTGGCCGCCGAGTTGCAGCCATTTTTCCAGTTTGAGGTGGTGCGTGAGCAAGGTCTGCGTGCGGGTCGCGTCCACGATCCACGCCGAGCCTGTCAAGTGCCCCTTCTCGCAGGTGCGCAAAAGGCAATCCGGCTCCGTGGCGACAAAACGGAGTGCCTCCGCCACCATCTCCGCTTCGTGCGCATCCAGTGCGCGGGTCGCGTGGCGGCCGAGGAGAGTGAGAAGCGCTTCGTGGGTTTCGATCATCGAATCAAAGATCGTAGTGGCACGCGACTTCGTGCGCGGGGCGGGTGGGATCGGGAATGCGCAGGGCGGGCTTCTCGGCGCGGCAGCGCTCGGTAGCGTGGGCGCAGCGCGGGTGAAAGGGGCAACCGCTGGGCGGATTGATGGGTGAGGGGACGTCGCCCTTGAGCACGATGCGGGTCGATCGGCGGCGGGGCTCGGGCACCGGTATCGCCGAGATGAGCGCGCGAGTGTAGGGGTGGGCAGCGCGGCGGTAGAGGGTATCGGCATCGGCCGTCTCCACGATGTGGCCAAGATACATCACGGCGATGCGGTCGGAGACGTGTTTTACCACCGCGAGGTCGTGGGCGATGATGAGGTAGGCGAGGCCGAGCTCGCGTTGCAGGTCGAGCAGGAGATTCAGCACCTGGCCCTGCACGGAGACATCGAGCGCGGAGACGGGCTCGTCGCAGATGATGAGTTTCGGGTTGAGGGCGAGGGCGCGGGCGATGCCGATGCGCTGGCGTTGACCGCCGGAGAACTCGAAAGGGAAACGGTCGGCGGCGGACGCGGGAAGGCCCACGCGTTCGAGCAGGGCGGCGATGAGGGCGGGGCGCTCGGCGGCGGTGCCGATGCGGTGGATGATGAACGGCTCGGCCAGAAGCTCGCCGACGGAGTGGCGGGCGTTGAGCGATTCGCCGGGGTCTTGGAAGACCATCTGGATCTCGCGGCGCAGGGGTTTGAGCTGGCGCTGGGAGAGCGGGGCGAGGTCGGTGCCGTTGAAGAGGATCTGGCCTGTAGTGGGACGGTGGAGACGGACGAGGGATTTGCCCAGGGTGGATTTGCCGCAGC
>JAIYBI010000293.1 GCA_027488595.1 Opitutaceae bacterium
CAGGTTGCTGTGCGCGTAAAGCAGGGTCAACGCCACAACCAGTCCGAGCAGGAAGGCTCCACGCGGCGTTCCGCGATGCCGCCACCACCCGCGCAACAGCGCCAGTTGTGCGGCAGCGATAAAGAGCATGTAGGTGAGAAAACCGGGCCAGCCATTCTCCGCAAGCAACAGCCAATAGTGACTCTCCACCACGCCTTTTGCGTAGTCAGGGTCAACCTTGTGTCCGCGATCGCGTTCCCAGTCGTCAATCACGTCGCCGTAGGCATAGGGCGGATTGATCGTGAGCGCGAAGTTGTTCCAACCGATGCCCACGAACGACGCGTCGAGCATCGCCTTCGAGGCGAGGTTCATCACGTCGCGAGTCTCGCCGCTGGCCTGGTTGCCTTCGTCGTTGAAGCGTGCGATCACCGTATCCAGCACCAGCGGAAGACCGAGCAGTCCGAGCCCCGCCATGGTCGCGATCACCCGCACTCGTTTTCCGGTGAACTTATCCAGCAAAAGACTCCAGCCCGCGACGCCCACCGCTCCGACCGCAAACACCGCCAGCGCGGCGCGTGAGAGAGAGCAATAAACCACCAGCGCCGACGCCAAAAACCCCGCCGCACACCACCGCGTTTCCTTCGCCGTCACCGGACTCATCGCCAGGGCGAGCAGCGGCAGGCCGATCATGTAGGACCACATCGAAAGCGGGTTCTGGTGTTCGAACCAGCCGCGCACTTGGTAAAACCCGTCCACGTAACGCATCTTCAGCACCACCACGGCTTGTATCACGAGCGTCACCACCAGGCTCCTCGCCAGCCAGCGCAGATCCTCGTCGTCCCGCACCGCGTTCCACGCCGCCGCGAGGATCACCACCGCCGAGGTGAACTTCCACGCCGCCATCCAGGCATAGACCGCGTTCGGTGCCGCCGTCACCGAGAGCGTCGCCGCCGCGCAGTGCAGCAACCACAGCCACGCCCAGCCGGGCAACCAGCGAAAGTCCGTCCGTTTTTCCCGCCAGCCCGCCACCAGCAGCGCAATCGCCGCGACCTCCAGCAAGCTGCCTTCAAAGCCTTTCGTATGCCCCCGATACATCTCCACCGAACCCACCATCAAGGTGAGTTTATTGATGTGCCACGAGGTCATGAAAACAAGCAGCCCGAGCGCCCAGCGCTGCGCATCGCGTTTATTCGCCAGCCAGAAACCCGCCGCCGGCCCCGCCACACAATAGAGGCCGGAGAGTATCAGAAATTTAATGACATCCATCATTTCGCTCGCGAGACCGCCCACCATGCCTCCGCCGCCTGATAGGCCGCCTCGGTCTGCTCCGCGATCCGCGACCACGCAAACTCGCCCGTCGCCCGCGCCCGGCCCGCCGCCGCGCAGCATTTCGCAAGTTCGCGTTCGCCGAGCGCGCGTCCCAGCGCCGCCGCCGCGCCCGCCGCGTCGCCCGGCGCGAAGGAGAAGCCCGTCTCACCGTCGCGCACCAGATCCGCCAGCCCGCCCGCCGTGCTCGCCACCACGCACAGGCCGGCGCTCCACGCCTCCAGCGCCACGATGCCGAAGGGCTCGTGCCGCGAGGCGATCATGAAAACCTCCGCCGCCTGAAACGCCCCCGCAAGCTCCGCCGAACCCGGTGCAAGCGAAGCGAGCCGCCGCACTCGCGAGGCATACGGGCTCGCCGCGATGCGCGCATCAATTTTCGCCACGTAGTCCGCCAGCGTAGCCGGACCCGCCAGCACGAGGTGCAGGTCGGGATGCCGCGCCGCCTGCGCGTCGAAGGCCTCGACCACCGCGAGCTGGTCTTTCTGAGGATCAAAACGGCTGACACACAACATCACTCGGGCATTCGCCGGCAGCCCGTGCTTCGCGCGAAACGCAGCGCCGTCGCCTTGCGAGAAAAACGCACAATCCACGCCGTTGCCGATGTGGTGCACGCGGTCATGCGGCAGCGCCTTTCGGGCTTTCTCCGCCTCGACTCGCCCGACGCAGATGACCGCTCCCGCGTCATCGAGCACGCGCCGTGAACCGAGCAGCGCGCCGGCGAACTTTCCCCACTCGAACTTGCCTTCCTGCGCCTCGGTGAGCGAAGCCAGCTCCGCTTTCGGCACATCAAAAATACCCCCGTGCAGCGTCACCACGTAGGGCAGCCCGCGCCACCGCGCCGCCGTGCGCACGATGCCGCCGGGTCGTTTCAAAACATGCGCGTGCAAGAGCCGCACGTCCGGCCGCCGCCAAAGCGCCCAGAGCAGCGACCACGACATCAGGTTGCCGCCTTTCTTATCCATCGCCGCTTTCTGCGCAGCGTTGAGTCCAAAAAACGGATACACATACGGGTAGCGCCGCACCTCGATGCCTCTCCAGGTCTCGCGGCGCACGGTGCTCAGGGCCAGCGAGGTGTGGATCTCCGGCTCCCAGCCGAGCCCGCGCTGCGCCGCCAGCAGGTTGGCCAGCACCGACTCCGTGCCGCCCCACTCGTGTTCCACGAAGCGGCGGGGAACGTGGAGAATGCGACGCGGGCCGGCAGGGATGGAGGTGTTCATGCCTTGAAGATGGCGAGCCGCTCCAGCACGAGGGGCACGAGTTGTTTTTTGCGCGAGACCATCGTGCGCTCCACTCCCGTTACCAGCGCGTCTTGACCGAGCAGGTGCCGTGCACGACGTGCGTCCGGGTCGGTCGCCAGCAGTCGGCTTACGCCGCAGAGCACGTCCGTCACCATGGTGATCGCGAAGGCCGCGCCGGCCCGCACCCGCGCGTCTTCGAGCGCCGACCGCAACGCCGCTGCGCGTGTCGCGTCGAGGAGCCCAAGATCCACCGTCTCGATTTGACCAATCAAAAACCGCGTCTCGCCGCGCGAAAACTCTTTCAAATCGCGCGCCACCAGCGCCGCCGGAGTCTCCAGTGCGAGCCCGTCGTTATGCGCCAGCACTTCGCGGCCGAAGTCCGCCAGAACCACGCCGGCCGCACTCGCGAGACGCGGCGCGAGCTCGCGATCCGTCGCCGTCGTGGTCGGTGAGGTCAGCAGCAAGGTATCCGCCACCAGCGCGCCGAGCAGGAGTTTCGCTTCCGCTTTATCCGGTTCGAGCCCCGCCTCCGCGAAACGCAGCGCGAGGATGCTCGCCGTGCTGCCCAGCGGCCGGCAATCCACCCGCGCCGGCTCGATCGTCTCCAGGCCGCCGACCCGGTGGTGATCAATAATCTGCACGATCTCCGCCTCCTCCCAGCCGCGCACCGTTTGCGTGCGCTCAAAATGGTCCACCAACACCAGCCCGCGGCGCGGCGGTTGCAGCGCCTCGCGCCGCGAGATCATGCCGCGCACCATTCGTTCCGCATCCACCACGGGCAGTGCGTGCGGCGTGCGCACGAAGAGCGAGCGCAGGTCTTCCAAAAGATCGTCAGGGCTCGCGCTCGGCACCTGGGTGCTCATCACCCGCCCGACGGGAATCGCCCTCGGTAGCTGCGTGATCAATGCCATCAAGGACCCCGCAAAATGCCAGGCCGGCACATCCACTTGCTCCGCCCAGGCACGTGCCGCCGACGACGAACAATCCGCGTAAACCAGCGCCGCCGCACCCGCCTGCTCCGCCATTTGCGCCGCTTCCGGCACCGCACCCGCCAGCACCACGTCGCCCGCGTGCACCGCCGGTCCGCCCGGAAACACCCGGAAGCTTCC
>JAIYBI010000348.1 GCA_027488595.1 Opitutaceae bacterium
ATGCCAGACGGGATTGCAGGCAAAAAGCGGCACATCGAAACCGGCATCCACCAGAGCCTGACGGATCTCGCCCATGTAGCCGGCATCTTTGCCGAAAAAGCCGTATTCGTTCTCCGCCTGCACCATCAGGATTGGTCCCCCGCGGGTGACCTGCATGGGAGCGAGCTGGCGTCCGACCTCCATCAAGTAACGTCGAGCGGCGGCGAGGAAGCGCGGATCGCGAGTGCGCAATTGAATGTCCTCGTGCTTGAGTAACCACCACGGCAGTCCTCCCATCTCCCACTCCGCGCAGGCGTAGGGGCCGGGACGCAGCACCACCCAAAGACCCTCGGCCTGGGCCAGACGGCAGAACTCCGCGATGTCGGCCATGCCAGACCAGTCAAACTCACCTTCGCGGGGCTCGATCTGGTTCCAGAACAAATACGCGCAGACCGCGTTCAAGCCCATGGCCTTGGCCATCTGAAGTCGGTGTTTCCAGTATTCGCGCGGCACGCGAGCCGAGTGAATCTCCCCGATTCGAATCACGAAGGCCTGGCCATTGAGCAAAAACGCGTCAGGTCCGATCTCAAAAGTATCCGTCGCAGCGCGGGAGTGATTCACAAGAAACAATGCTGTTATGAGGGGAATGACGCCGCGGATCACCGAGCGCAGTGAAAGGGATGGAATGGGGCCTTTCATAAGCTCATTCGTTGCGGCGCGCCTATGGGGGCCACCGTCACTCCGACGTAGCTCCACCTTTGGCCTTTCGCGTCAGGTGTGAGGGTGCCGATCGCGGAACGCGAAGGTGGTGGAAATGCGGGGCTGGGTTTCATGACGTTTTTAGATATCCGGTGCTACTCGCCGAAAATTTTTACGGCTTGGAGATGCAGGGCGTCGGGCTTGGTGAGGCGGCGCTCGATTTTCACGTAACGGGCATCCTTCCCCGGCACATGCGCTCCGGCGACGAAGCTCGTGACGGGAATCTCCCACGTCTCGTCGCGGTCGGAAGCGGCCCAGACTTGCTCCCAAGTCTCGCCATCGAGCGAGAGCGATACGACGACCCCGGCCCGCCTCTCGGGATAACCCTCACGGTTCCGTATCAGGATGCCGCGGATCGAGCGTTTCCCGCCGAGATCCACGATGGCGTTTGGTTTCATTTCCGCACCGGTGTGGAAAGCGAACTGCTCGCCGGTGAGACCGCCTTTGAACAAGAGTGCGTGGCTGGCCGGCTTGTCCCATTGCGACGGGGAACTGATCCGAAGCGAGGCCTGCTCAGAAACCACGCTTCCATAGTCGGGGCTTTCGAAGATGGATTTCCACGCCTTGCGCGGAATGATTGCGGGAACGGATTGATCGAGCGTGAGTTCGACGACGGTGCAGAGCGGATCTTCGACTTCCGGAGGAATGTTGACCTCCAGCCGGGCGCCGACCTGGGTGAAGAGAATCGTAGTTCCGCTGTGGATACGGGCTCGAAGAACTTTTGGGTTCAATCCCTCGAGGGTAAGTTTGTTGCCCTCCGGCATCCGGGTGATGTGCAGATAGATCGTTCGATCGCGATACACGCTCCCGCCCCATTTTTCAGGCTGCCAGGGGCCGCCGCGAGTCCCGTAGATGGCTGCTTCGTTTTTCAGGACCCACGCGCCGCATTCTTGAAGGGAGTTGACCTGATTCTGGTCAAACGCGCCGCTCCATTTCGGGCCCCAGCTCATCAGCATATTGCCATCGCCGCAGAGTGTGCTGACGAGCATCTCGACCAGGCGCTTGGGGGACTTCGCCGGAGTGTCGCTATACGACCAAGTGGAGCACAAGGTCATGCAACTTTCCCACGGGCGGTGGTTCTGGAAACTGCCGATCTTTTGCTCCGGCGTATCGAAGTCGCCCGGCAGGCTGGCGCGGTTGTTGATGATGATACCGGGCTGAAGCTTGCGGATGGTGCGGGTGAGATTCTCGGCATCCCACATCTCGGGGATAAACATGTTGCCCCAGGTCAGGGCATCGAACCAGAAGATATCCACCTTGCCGTAACGGGTGCAGAGTTCGCGGACGGCTTCGTTCTGGTAGGCGATGTAGCGTTGATGCTTTTCGCCTTTCCAGTTGGTCGGCTCGTAGTCGGGGTGAATCCAATCGCGCTGGGAGTAGTAGATGCCGAACTTCATATCGGCCTCGTGACAGGCGTCGGCGACCTCTTTGAGGAAATCGCGGCCGAAGGGAGTGTTCGTGACCTTGAAGTCCGAGAGCCGGGTATCCCACATATGAAACCCGTCGTGATGCTTGGCGATGACCACGATGTATTTCATCCCCGCTGTTTGGGCGTGGCGCACCATTTGTTCCGCATCGAAGTCGGGCAGAAGAAATTCATCCTTCCACGACATCCATTCGGAAGCGGGGTAGGGGCCGGCGCCTTTGTCCGGCGCCTTGCGCACTTCGCAGACGCCCCAGCTCAGCTCGGCGTTCTTGTAGGTCGAGAGACCGAAGTGGACGAACATCCCGTATTTCGCGTCGCGGAACCACTGTAGTTCTTCGGCGCTGGCGAAGTTGCTTTGCTTCCATGCTTCCTTGGAAAACACGTCAAAGGCATGCCTCGGATTTCGAGGCCGGGGATCATCGTCGGTGACGGACCACATGGCAAAGAGCGGAGCGGTGGAAGCGAGCAGCACCGCTCCAAGCAGCATTCGTGGAAAGCGGGTTTGCAAAGGGGAAGGCGGCGCGATTTCGCTCAAGACTTGGGTTTAGCGCTGCTGCTCGCGGCGGTTTCGGATTCGGGGGCGGGCACCTTGAACGCGATGGTGCTGGCGGAGGCGCCGCCTTTGTTGTCCTGGGCATAAACGAGCAGCAGGTATTCGCCCGGAATGGTTGGAGCGGGGATCGTGATGCTCGACTGCGCCTTGTTGCGGAAGGGTTCGCCGATGCGTTTGGTTTTGCGCGCGGTTGAGTCGAGAATCCATGTGACGAACTCCACCGGATCGCGATTCGGGTCCTCGGCGGCGACGGCCACGCGCATGGGTTCGCCGGGCTTGGCGAGTCGGGATTTCAGGCCGCCCTCAAATTCCAACTTTGACAGCACTGGAGCGAGGTTTCCCTTGAGCGGTTTGCCGGTGAAGTGCTCCTGCATCACCTCGGCCTGCGGAGTGATCATCAAGTCATCGAGCGATTCGGCTTTAGGTGAGCCGTTTGGCTCGGGGTCGAGCAAGAGGCTGAAGTAGGTCGGGCGGTAGACCACGGCGTGTCCCCAGAGGAAAATCGTGGAGCCAAGGCAGAGCGGCGACTCGTCTATCGCGACGTAGCAATCCTTCAAGTCACTCACCTTTTTGGTCACCGGCTCATCAAGTGGCACGCCCCACTCGGTGTTGGCAAAGTTCCACGGACCGTTGGTGTTGAACTCGGACATGTAGAAGGGCTTTCCCCAAACGGTCGCGGCCTTTTTAAGGGAACCGCGGACCGCGCCGCGGCTGTAGCTCTGCACGCCGAGCACGTCTATATCGGGAGCGAATTCCTTGATCGCCGCGATGCCAGCGTCCTTGACGTTGACCACGGTCAGGCTGGTGAGGTGATGCGGGAAGCGCTCGTGAATGGCCTTCGACATCCGGTTGACCACGCGGAGGTAGGGTTCGTCGAGGTGAACCTCGTTTCCAAGGCCCCACATGAGAATGGCCGGATGGTCGCCGATGGCCTCGATCTTCTGGATGAAGTTTTCCACCATGTCGTCACCGCGGACGTTGTAGTCGAAATCCCATACGACGCCGTCGCGATTTTTGTTCTTCCCCTGATTGGCCATCCACTCGCTGACGACCATTTTCATGCCGAAGCGTTGCACTTCATCGAGTTTTGCGCGCATCTCTTCGGCACCTGGTATGGTGTAACCGCGCACGGTGTTGACGCCCATCTTGGACAGGCGTTCGAGGTCGCGATCGCCGCAGACGCCTTTGATCTGAAACTTCTCGAAGCGTTCGAAGCGCTTGCGTTCGATCTCGGTGAGATCCTTGGGCATGACGAAGGATTGGGCGAATGCCGAGCCGGCCAGGAGGAGCGAGGCGGCCAAAGTGAAACGGAGTTTAGTGTGCATGGGTTTTGGCGGGTGGATAAGGAAGACAGTCGGGTTTAAAAGCGGCGGTCAGGGCTTGGGCACCAGGTGCGCCACGCGGACCACTCTTTGTTCGCCGTAGGGGTGGGCGGTGGCGTTGAAGGTGAAGATGCCCTTCGCGTGATCCTGGGTGAAGGCGAGCTCCTCGCCGTTGTCGGCCCAGGTTACGCGGGCGATCGGCGGAAGCGGGCCTTGAATGGTGCGCAGTCCGCGACCGGGTTCGCCCGCGTGCAGGTGCACGTTGCCCGAGATCTCGATATGGTGGGCGAAGTAGTAGTGCCCAGGGTTTTGCGCGCCGGAGATGTGCAGCACAAAGTCGTCGCCCCGGCAGCTCACGCCGGCCGGGCGGCCCTCGTAGATCGAAGCACCGCTGGTCTTGATCCAGCGGCCGATGATATCGAGTGAGGCCGCCTCGTAGGCCGGTAGCGCGCCGTTAGAGTCCGGGCCGATGTTGAGCAGGAGATTCGCGCCGTAACGGCGGCACTCGGCGAGGATGCGTATGAGCTCGGCCGGGCTCTTTTGGGAGAAGTCGTTTTTGGCGATGCCCCAATGGGAATTGAAGGTCTCGCAGCGTTCGCGGGCGAGGTAGCGTCCCGAGGCGGCGCTGACGGATTTCGGTGCGCCTTGCTCGAAAGTGGCGATGTCCACCATCGGGTGCGCGACGCGGCCCAGTGCGCCGGTGCTGGAGTTGTTGACGATGATCGCCTCGGGCTGGTGCTTGCGCACTACGCCGTAGAGTGCGTCCTCTTTCCAGTCGCGGTCCTTGTGCGACCAGTTGCCGTCGAACCAGAAGCCGTCCACGCGGCCGTAGCGGGTGGCGAGGACTTCGACCGAGTCGTTGAGGTATTTGAGATACTCGTCCCAGCGTTCGGGCGCGGCGAAGGCATCGTGCCACCAATCAATGGTCGTGTGGTAGAAAAACTTGGCCATGCCTTCGGCGTCGCAGGCGTCGGAAAACTCGCGCACAAGATCTCGCCCGGCGGGACTGTGCGGTGCGTCGAAGGTGTTGAGCCCGCGGGTGTCGAAAAGCGAAAAGCCCTCGTGGTGACGCGTGCCCAGGCAGACGTAGCGCATACCGGCGGCTTTGGCCCGACGCACGAGCGCGAGGGCGTCGAAGTCGCGCGGGTTGAAGCGCTCAAAGAGCGCGAGGTAGTCGGCGCGCTCCGGCTTATGATGGTGCCAATACCACTCGCCGCGCGCCTCCAGCGAGTAGAGGCCGAAATGCACAAACAGCCCGTAGGCGAGCGACTCGAAACGCTGCAGGCGCGGGGGGATCGTTACGGGGGCGGTAGACATGGAGGCGATTGGGCGGGCGCTTACTTGGCGGTGGGCGTGGCGGGCGCTTTGGTAAGCTCGAAGGCGCCAGCGGGCAGGCGTTCCTTGTTGCTGAGATTGGCCCCGCGCGGGTTGCGCGCCCAGGCGTAGCGGACGCTCTGTGGAGCTGAAACCGAGGGGCTGCTAACCTCGACGGCGTCTTTTCCCTTAATGACGGCCTTGGCCGCGTAAAAAACCCCGTCGGCGCCGGCTACGGTGAAGCCCTCGAGCGGGCCGCCGTTGAAGGCCCAGAGACCGCTGCCAACAGAATCGAAACGGATACGTGCAACGCCATCGAAGGTGGCCTCGACCGGCTCGGGACCGCCGCGCAGTTTGATCTTTTTATAGACATCGGCGAGGGCCCAGCGGGCGAGACGTTGGCCGACGGTTTCTTTGTCGTAGGGGTGGATGGCGTTGGCCTCGCCCACATCAAGGGCGACGGCGAGACCGGCGTGCGGGTCTTTGGCCACGAAGCGGCGCTGGCTCTCGCGGAGGCGGGCCCACTCATCGTTTCCAATTTCGGCGACGGGCTGGCCATGGCTGGCAAGCTGGACGACACCGAATGCGAGGTCGGGGTTGCGCCACCAGACGCGCCAGTCGTCCACCATCAGGTGGAGGCGCTCGTTGTATTTTTCGGGGACCCACGTGGTGTCGTTTTCGCCCTGATACCAGATCACGCCGCGAAGGGCGAAGGGGGCGATGGTGGACAACATGCCGTTGGCGAGGTTGCCCGCGCGGTTGGAGCCGTTGGGGTCGTAGGGCGGGGGCTTGGGCGCATCGTTAAAGGTCCAGTGATCCACCCTGGCGTCGGGCGGGTTGCCCTTGGATTTATTCCACGCCTCGCACTTGGTTTTGTAGACGGCAAAGCGCTCGGGGAAGGTCTTCATGCCCTTTTCCCATTCGGCGAGGTTGGCGATAAACAGCGGATGTTTATCGAGGACGGCGGGCCGGGTCCAGGCGATCGCCGGCGTCGCGCCCCACGAGGCGTTGATCAGGCCGACCGGGACGCCGAGGGTTTTGCGAAGCATGGTGCCGAAGTGAAAAGCCACTGCGCTGTATTGCGGGATGGTCGCGGGGGTGGACGCCGTCCAGGTGGCGTTGGCGGAAAACCGGGGTGTCGTGGAGGCGGTGCGATCCACGGTGTAGAGCCGGAGCAAGGGGTTGACTCCGCCGAGGGCGACCATGTCGGCGTTGGTGCTTTCCCGGATCTGAATTTGCATGTTTGACTGGCCGGAGCAGAGCCAGACCTCGCCGACCAAGACGTCCTCAAAGGTGAGCGCTTTGTCACCGCTGCGCACCTGGAAGGTGGTCGGGGTGGCGTTGGCGGGCTCGGGTGCGAGGGTGGTGTTCCAGTTGCCGGAGGCATCGGCGGTGGCTTGGGCGGATTGTTTGCCGAAGGTGATCTGGATGCTGGCACCGGCATCGGCGCGTCCCCAGACTGGGAGGGGCTGGCCCTGTTGCAAGACCATGTGGTCGGCGAACACGGAAGGCAGTTCAAGCGCGCGCAGTGGCGGGAGCGCGGCGGCGAAAAGAACGGCCAGCAACCCGGGCGCGAGAACGCGGGATTTTGCGAACGGAGTGGACAATGGTTTCATGGGAATGGGGTGTAGGGCGGTTCCGGAGCAGAGGTCACTTTTTCAGTTCAAAGGGACCGGCGGGAAGGCGCTGGGCGTTACTCAAGTTGGCCCCGCGCGGATTCATCGCCCACGCGTAGCGGACGGTCTGGGGTGAGGAAACGTCCGGGCTGGTGACCTCGACGGCATCCTTGCCCTTGATCTCGGCCTTGGCGTTGTGAAACACGCCGTCCGCGCCGGCCAAGGTGAAACCCTCCAGCGGTGCGCCATTGAAGGCCC